>NZ_JBNHHB010000098.1:0-19041 GCF_059091905.1 Arthrobacter sp. Dra40 | reverse complement strand
ACGGCTGACCGCCCGCTACCCGGAGATGACCATTGAGGACTCCTACAAGGTGCAGAACCTGTGGCGCGAGCGCAGCGAGGCTGCCGGGCGCACGCTGGCCGGCCGCAAGATCGGCTTGACCTCCAAGGCGATGCAGTATGCCACCGGCATCACCGAACCGGACTACGGGATCATCTTCGATGACATGATCTTGGAGAACGGCTGCACGGTGAAGTGGGACCAGTACACCCACCCGCGCATTGAAGTTGAACTGGCCTTTGTGCTCAACCGCGACGTCAAGGGCCCCAACGCCACCATTTTCGACGTCCTGAATGCCACCGAGTACGTGGTGCCCGCGCTGGAAATCCTGGACTCGCGGATTGAGATGGAAGGCCGCACCATCGTGGATACCATCTCCGACAACGCCGCCATGGGCGCGATGGTGATTGGCGGCAACCCGGTCCGCCCGCAGGACGTGGACCTGCGCTGGATTTCCGCCATCCTGTACAAGAACCAGACCGTTGAGGAAACCGGCGTCGCTGCCGGCGTGCTGAACCACCCGGCCGCGGGCGTGTACTGGCTGGCCAACAAGATTGCACCGCACGGCGATCACCTCAAGGCCGGCGAAACCATCCTCGCCGGCTCCTTCACCCGCCCCATGTGGGTTTATGAAGGGGACACCGTCTTCGCCGACTACGGGCAGCTGGGAACCATCACATGCCGTTTCGAGTAGAACCCGATCCCTCCTTCAAGGACGCGCTGGCCGCCGCCGACCGTCCGCTGGCCGGCATTTGGGTCTGCTCCGGCTCTCCCCTGGTGGCTGAACTGTGCGCCGGGGCCGGCTTCGACTGGATTTTCATCGACGCAGAGCACTCCCCCAACGGGCTGGAGTCGGTGCTCGCCCAGCTGCAGGCGGTGCGCGGCTACCCTGGCATCCCCGTGGTCCGTCCGCCGGTCAACGACACCGTGCTGATCAAGCAGTACCTGGACCTAGGTGCGCAGACCCTGATCATCCCCATGGTGCATACCGCTGAGCAGGCCAGGTCCGCCGTCGCCGCCACCCGCTACCCGCCGGCCGGAGTGCGCGGCGTCGGTTCCGCGCTGGCCCGGTCGGCCCGCTGGAACCGTATCCCGGACTACCTCACCAGCGCCGAGGAGACGCTCACGCTGATCGTGCAGATTGAGTCCGCCGAGGCCGTGGGGAACGCCGCGGAGATTGCCGCGGTGGACGGCGTGGACGGTGTTTTCATTGGCCCGTCCGACCTTGCCGCGTCGATGGGGGTGATCGGCCAGCAGGAGCACCCGGAGGTGGTTGCCGGGGTGGAGAAGGCGCTGAAAGCAGCCAAGGCTGCCGGGAAGTTCGTGGGGGTCAACGCCTTCGCGGAACCATCCGCCCGCCGCTACATGGAGTGGGGCGCGGACTTTGTAGGCGTCGGCGCGGACGTGGCGTTGCTGGCCCGCGGCTCCGAGGCACTGGCCGCCAAGTACATCCCCTCGGACGGGGACGGCGGGGCCGGAACTCCCGCCAGTTACTAGCACGACGACGGCGGCGGCCGGGTGGGCCAGCGCAGCCCGGCCCGCCGCCGCCGTCAGCGGACAGTCACTCAGCGGCGATACGATCGGGCAAGCACAGCGCCTGTTCAAGGAGGTTGAAACGTGGCAGCTGCCCTCGGCGGCACGCCCGGCCCGCTGCGCACTGTTCCTGCGCTGGCCCGCACCGCCCATGAACCTGGTGGCGTGGGGGTGGTACAGCACCCGCTTCGTTCCCCGGGCGCAGACGAGCTGGAGCTGCAGATTAACCTGTGCGGGCTGTCCGGATCGGACGTGATCGTCTACCGTGCGGATCCGGCAGCGGCTTCGGTGCCCAACGGCATGGTGCTGGGCCACGAATCGGTCGGCACCGTAACCGGTACCGGGCTGCTGGTTCCGGAGGGCCTCTCCCGCGGCACACGGGTGGTGCCGGTGTCCACGGTTGGATGCGCCCGCTGCGACGCCTGCCGGGCGGACCAGCCGCACCTGTGCACGAGGCGCTCGATCCTGGGCCTGACCCAACATGGCCAGGCGGCAGCCCGGGCCCTTGTGCCCTGGCGCAATGTGGTTCCCGTACCCGATGCTGTTCCGGATTCGACGGCGGTGCTGACCGAGCCCGCGTCAGTGGCCTGGCGCGCCGTGACAACCGTCGGCCGCATCAAGCCCGGCGAACGCGTGGGAGTTTCCACCACCCGCAGCATCGGCCTGCTCGCCGGCCTGATCGCGCAGGGTGCAGGTGCCGAAGTCACCATGATCGGACGCGAGGGGCCGGGGCACGCCGCCCGGGTCCGGCTGGCCGAAAACCTCGGCCTGCCCAGCTCCACCGAGCAGCGTCCCGACAGCTACGACGTGTGGATCGAAGCCACTGGTGCGGGCACCCACTTGGCGCGGGCTGTCCAGGAGCTGCGTCCGGGTGGGCGCCTGGTGATGGTGGCCATGTACGCCACCGGTTCCGCCGCCTCGCCCGTGGTCCGGACGCGCAAAAAGCTGGCCGTCCTGCCGAGCTTTATCTCCACCCGCCCGGATTTCGAAAAGGCTCTCGAATTCCTCGCCGGATTCCCCGATCTGGGCCGGCAGCTGATCACGACGTTTCCCATGGACCAGGCCGTCGAAGCGTTGCGGCTTACGGCGGAAGGCCACCTTGACGCAGCCGGGCGGCCGCTGGTCAAAGCCGTGCTCGATCCAAACCGCTGAGCACGAAAGCCTCGACATGTGACTAATCGGTCACCTAATATGGCTGCATGGATGCCGTGTTCAAAGCGTTGGCGGATCCCACCCGGCGTGAACTGCTGGATGAACTGTTTCGCGAGGACGGGCAAACCCTCTCCGCGCTCGAAGCGCACTTTGACATCACGCGTTTCGGCGTGATGAAGCACCTGAAGCAACTGGAAGCGGCCAACCTGGTGGTCACCCGCCGCCGCGGCCGGGAGAAGCTGCATTTCCTGAATCCGGTGCCCATCCGGCTCATCCACGACCGCTGGGTGAGCAAGTATGCACAGCCATGGGCCGCTGCACTGAGCGACCTCAAATCCAGATTGGAAAGCCCCATGGAAAAAATCTTCGAGATCTACATCCGCACCACCCCGGAAAAGCTTTGGGAGGCCATCACGGACGGCGAGATCAGAAGCAAGTACCAGTTCGGCAACCGGATCGAGTCCGATTGGACTGCAGGTTCCGGGTATACCGTGACCAACCCCAGAGCGGATGCGCCGCTGACCGAAGGCGAAAACCTGGAGGTGGACCCGCCGCGCAGGCTGGTTCAGACCATGCGCGCGCTGTGGGGCCAGGACGTCGTCGCCGAAGGCACCACCCGGGTCACCTGGGAGATTGAACAGGTGGAAGACTCTTGCCGCCTCACGGTGACGCACGACCAGTTGCGCGAGGGCGCCAACGAGCAGCTCTACGGCGGCTGGCCCATGGTCCTGTCCGGCCTGAAGACGTGGCTGGAAACCGGGGAAGAACTCACCACGCCGGGGTCATTGATGTACACCTGATACCGGGCCGGTGGAACCCTGATGCCCCGGCAGGGTGCAGCCGCCCGAAGCCCAGCCGCCCCGGAAACAGAACAGCAGGTGCCCCGTGAGGGCACCTGCTGGCCGAGGTGGACGGCGGGTTGGAAACCCGCGGAATCAGGACAGCTTGGACGCCACCAGGGAGGTCAGGTCCACGAGGCGGTTGGAGTAGCCCCATTCGTTGTCGTACCAGCCAATGACCTTGACCTGGTTGCCCATCACCTTGGTCAGGCCGGAGTCGAAGATGGCCGATGCCGGGTCGGTGACGATGTCCGAGGAGACGATGGGGTCCTCGGTGTAGGTGAGGATGCCGGCCAGGCGCGGGTCGGCGGCGGCCACCTTGAACGCCTCGTTGACCTCCTCCACCGTGACCTCGCGGCCGACGGTGACGGTCAGGTCGGTGGCCGAGCCGGTGGGCACGGGCACGCGGATGGCAAACCCGTCCAGCTTGCCCTTGAGCTCCGGCAGCACCTGCCCGATGGCCTTCGCGGCGCCCGTGGAGGTGGGGACCATGTTGATGGCGGCGGCACGCGCCCGCCGCAGGTCGCGGTGCGGGCCGTCCTGCAGGTTCTGATCGGCCGTGTAGGCGTGAATGGTGGTCATCAGGCCCTGCTCGATGCCGAAGTTTTCGTGCAGCACCTTGGCCAGCGGGGCCAGGCAGTTGGTGGTGCAGGAGGCGTTGGAGACGAGGTGGTGGGTGGCGCCGTCGTACTCCCCGTCATTGACGCCCATGACCACGCTCAGCACATCACCCTTGGCGGGGGCGGAAATCAGGACCTTGCGGGCTCCGGCCACCAGATGCTTTTCGGCGTCCGCGGAGCTGGTGAAGCGGCCGGTGGACTCGATCACGATATCGACGCCAAGCTCGCGCCAGGGCAGGTTTCCCGGATCCTGCTCGGCTAAAACCTTGATGGTCTTGCCGTCGACCACCAGGTCGCCGTCGGCAACCGCGACCTCCGCGCCGAGCCGGCCGACGACGGAGTCGTACTTGAGCAGGTGGGCCAGGGTTTCCGGTGAACCGAGGTCATTGATGGCCACGATCTCCAGGTCTGCACCCAGCTTGCCCTGCGCCATGGCCGCGCGGAAGTAGTTGCGGCCAATACGCCCGAAACCGTTGATGCCTACCCGTACTGCCATGGAAACTCCTTTTATTTAGCCTCTAAATTTATGTTCCATTATTATTATCCTGATGCTGCCCGACAAGGTCAAGGGGATCAATGTGAGCACCACCGCCACCACTCCGCAGGTGCTGCGGCTGACTAACCTGAAAGCCGTGTTGTCCGTCATGCGGGAGAACGGCGCGGTGACCGGGACCGACCTGATCGAGGCCACCGGACTGACGCGCGCCACGGTCATCGCCGTCTGCGACGACCTGGCGGCCCGGGGCTGGGTCCGCGAGGTGGCCGGCGACCGGATTGCCGGCACGGCGAAAGGCCGGCCGGCACGCCGGTTCGAGTTCAATCCGGCGGCGGGCTGCGTGCTGGGACTGGACGTGGGCATGGCCACCGCCACGGTCCTGGTGGCGGATCTGAAGGGCTGCGTGCTGGCCCGGGTCTCCGAGCGGTTCGAGAAGCCGCCGGCCACCGCGGAATCGCGCCGCGCCACCATCAAGCATGCGGTGGCCGCAGCCTTGGCCGAGGCCGGACTGCCGCCGGCATCTGTACTGGCCTCTGCCATCGGCGTGTCCACCGTCGTTGACCGGCACGGCAACGTGGCACCCGGACACGAGCTCTCCGAGCACTTCGATATCGGCCTGCAGTCCGACCTCTTCGCCGACTACGGCTGGCCGGTGCTGCTGGAGAACGACGCAAACCTGGCCGCCTTGGCAGAGCGCTGGAGCGGTGCCGGCACGGGCGTTGATGACTTGGCAGTCATGCTGGCCGGCGAGCGGCTGGGCACCGGCCTGATTGAATCGGGCCGGCTGCTGCACGGTTGCAACGGCGGTGCGGGCGAGGTGGGCACCCTGGAACTGGTGGACGGCGTCGGGAGCCAGGACGGGATTGCCCGGCTGGCCCGCTACTGGGGCAATGAGGCTCTCGCCTCCGGCAGCCCCACTCTGATCCGTGACCTGGTGGGCCCCGGAGCCACCCGCGTTTCGGCCCGATTCGTCTTCGAAGCCGCCGCCCGGGGCGACGAGGTGGCACAAGGCATCCTGGAACGCATCGGCCGGCGGATGGCCCGGGTCATCGCGATCCTGGGGACCTTCCTCAACCCGGAACTGGTGGTGATCGGCGGCGCTGTGGCAGCCTCGGCGTCGGCCCTGCTGCCCACCATCACCCGCGAGCTCCCGCGGCTCACGGCCACCCCTCCCCGCGTCGCCGTCTCCGGGTTCGGCGATGCCATCGTGGCCACCGGAGCCGTTCGGCTGGCGCTGGACTACGTCGAGGAGCACGCCATGGAACTGGCCCTCCAGGAGCTGCCGTCATGGTAGGACCGCCGTTCCCCTGCACGCCACGCGGTGCATCTGCGGGGACGACGGCGGCGGCTCCGGGAGGCTGGTCAGGTCAGGGTGTTGATGGGCGCACCGTCAAGGTAGGCCAGGATCGCCTCGAGCATCTGGGTATAGCCCAGCCGGTGGGCCTCCTCGGTGACGAAGCCGATGTGCGGGCTGAGGATCAGGTTCGGGACGCTGCGCAGCGGACTGTCCTGCGGGAGCGGCTCCACGTCGTAGACATCGAGCGCAGCTGCGGCGATCCGCCTTTCGGCGAGCGCGGCAACCAGGGCAGCTTCATCCACCAGCGGTCCGCGCGACGTGTTGACCAGCCGGCCCCGCGGACCAAGCAGGTCAAGATCGGCGGCACCGACGATTCCGCGGGTCGACTCGGCTAGTTTCAGGTGGATGCTGACAATGTCCGAGCGGCGGAACAGGTCGCCCTTGGACACCAGCTGTGCCCCGTGCTCGACGGCGCGTTCCCGGGTCAGGTGCGGGCTCCACGCCAGCACCTCCATCCCGAACGCCTTCGCATACCCGGCCATTAACTGGCCCAGCCGGCCCAAGCCGAGCAACCCAAGAGTGGAACCCGCCAGGTCGATCCCCATCCGGGCCTGCCAGATGCCGGCCCGCACATCCCGGTCATTCTGGGGGACCTCGCGGGCAACCGCCATCACCAGCCCCCACGCCAGCTCTGCAGGCGCCTCGGTGGTCTTTTGGGTGCCGCAGACGGTCACACCGCGGGCGCGCGCCGCGTCGAGATCGATCGAGTCGTTGCGCATGCCGGTAGTGGTCACCAGCATGAGCCCTGGCAGCCGATCCATGAGCTCGGCAGTGATCGGTGTTCGCTCGCGCATGGTCACTACCACCTGGGCGCCGCCCAGGCGCTCGGCGAGCGCACCGACGTCGGCAAGGTGGTCCGTGAAACGCTCGACGGCGATCCCCGCCGGCAACTGCTCCCACGGGGCGCTGCCCAACGCTACGTCCTGATAGTCATCGAGGATGGCGATCTTCACGATGTCAGCCTAGCCGCGGGACAGAGCCTTTAAAGGCCGCAGGCAGGGCCCGGAGGTTCCGGGTCCTGCCTGCTCGCGGTGCTCTGGGTTAGTTGGACGGCAGCACGAAGGCCGAGTCCACGGTGATGGTGACCTTGTCGCCCACCAGCACGCCGCCGGCTTCCAAGGCAGCGTTCCAGGTGATGCCGAATTCCTTGCGGGAGATCTGCGTGGTCGCAGAGAAGCCGGCGCGGGTGGCACCGAACGGGTCAACCGCCATGCCGCCGAATTCGACGTCGAAGACCACCGGCTTGGTGGTGTCCTTGATGGTCAGCTCGCCGGCCAGCTTGAATTCTTCGGAATTGCCTTCGACGCTGGTGGCCTTGAAGGTCATGTCCGGGTACTGCTCCACGTTGAAGAAGTCTTCACCCTTGACGTGGGCGTCACGGTTGTCGTCGTTGGAGTCGAAGGAACCAGTCTTCACGACGGCCTCGACGGAGGAAGTGGCCAGGCTCTCGCCAACCACGAGGGTCGCGTCGGCCTCGGTGAACTGGCCACGCACCTTGCTGATGCCGGCGTGGCGGACGGAGAAGCCGATTTCGGTGTGGGACTGGTCGAGGTTCCAGGTTCCGGGGGTGATCTGAACGGTCATAGTGATGCCTCCTGGCAGAAGTCTTGGGTTGAAGTCCACAGGGAACTTCATGCTTATGCATCTACCATAGCACCTGATAGTTGAAGAGTCAACCAATGTGCCGACGCCACATGCCGCGCAGCGGATAGCCTCCCGGGAACAGTTGTCAGGCGGCCACGCGGGGTAGATGATCGGAGCAGGGCACCGAAGCCGCCTTGTCTGCGGCCCGGGCCCGAACGAAGCGAAGGACGGCCATGGCATCACCGCCGGTCACGAAAACAGCGCTGACGGGGTGGGCGCCAGCCATGCTCGCGGGCGCGGTGTCAGCGGCAGTTCTCTTTGCCGTTGCGCAACTGGCCGCCGCGTTCTTCGGTCCAGCCGCCTCCCCTTGGAGTTCCGTGGGTGCCACCGTCGTGGAACTGTCGCCCACCTGGCTGACCGAGTTTGCCATCTCCACGTTCGGGACCGCGGACAAATCGGTGCTGTTCATCGCCATGGGGATTGGTGCGGTGCTGCTGGCTGCCGCGGCCGGCGGACTCGCCGCCCGGCACTGGAGTGCCGGGGCCTTCCTGGTGGCACTGCTGGCCGCGGGCATGGCTGCCTGCGTGCTGACCCGTGCAGGTGCCGTGCCTGCCGATGCCATTCCGACGGCGTTGGGAACCGCGGCAGGGCTGCTTAGTTTGCGCTGGCTGATCCGGCTCTTGCCCGGACCCGCGCCCCATGCCGTTGAAGACGCGGCCGGAACCGGCCCGGACCGTCGCCGCTTCCTCTCGACCGCTGCGGCAATGGCGGGCGCCGCCGTCGTCCTTGGCGTGGCTGCCAGCGCGGTCTCCGCCGCCCGGAACACCGCACGGGAGGTCCGCCAAGCGCTAGGGCTGCCGGCCCCCGCACGACCGGCGGTTCGGTTGCCCGAAGGGGTGCAGGCCCCGGTAGAAGGAGTCGTGCCGTTTGTGACCCCCAACGATTCGTTCTATCGCATCGATACCGCACTGATTGTCCCCGCAGTTGATCCACAACAATGGCAACTGCGCGTTCATGGGCTGGTGGAGGAAGAGTTCAGTCTCAACTTCCAGGAGCTGCTTAAAGCCGAACTCGTGGAGAGCTATACCACCCTGACGTGCGTTTCGAATCAGGTGGGCGGGGAGCTTGCCGGGAACGCCCGCTGGCTCGGCTATCCGCTGCGGGAACTGCTTGCGCGGGCCCGGCCGCTTCCGGAAGCCGACATGGTGCTGTCCACCAGCGTCGACGGTTTCACTGCGTCGACGCCGCTGGAGGTGCTCACCGACGGACGGGACGCGCTGCTCGCCATCGGGATGAACGGGGAGCCACTGCCGCTGCAGCACGGTTTCCCGGTGCGGATGGTGGTGCCGGGGCTTTACGGATACGTGTCCGCGACCAAGTGGGTGGTTGACCTGGAGGTGACGCGGTTCGCCGACAAGACGGCGTACTGGACCACCCGCGGCTGGTCGGACCATGGCCCGATCAAGACGGCTTCGCGGATCGAGGTGCCGCGGGCAGCGGCGCACCTGCCGGCCGGGCGGATGGTTTTCGGGGGAACGGCCTGGGCCCAGCATCGGGGCATCTCCAAAGTCCAGGTGCAGTTGGACGATGGCGATTGGGCGGACGCCCGGCTGGCGGCGGACGCCTCGGTGGACACCTGGCGCCAGTGGTACAAGGCGCAGGACGATGTCCCTTCCGGACAGCATGTGCTCCGCGTGCGGGCCTGGGATGGAGATGGCATGCTGCAGACGGCAACAGTGGCCCCACCGGCGCCGGACGGTGCCGCCGGCTGGCACAGCGTTCAGTTCACCGCGGATTAGCCGCCGGGTCATCTTGGTCACAGGTCCCGCGCGCCGGGCCCGTGAATCCGCACCTGTCCACCGGAGGGCTCCCAGCTTCGGTTGCTATGCTCAAGACCCCGCTTCCCTCAGGGGCAGGCGACCGCCCGTTCCCGGGGCGGGCACCGCCGTCGTTCGCGGCACACAGGTTCGCCTACCGTTCACCTTCCCTTCCCTCCAGGAGACCCGCACCCCGATGACCACCCCGGCAGTATCCGATCAGCACAAGGACCTCATGGACCGCAGGTACGATTCCGGCGTCGCGGACATCAACCGCCTCTGCGACGAACTCCGGGAGCTGAAGCCGGGCACCGAAGTTCCCTTCGTGGATCCGATCCACAACGCCGACGAGTGCCGCATTGTGTCGCTGTACTCCAACATCGGGCAGGCATCGGACACCGGTTTCATATGGCCCGGCGACGAGGAGGCGGCAACACGGATGCTCGGGCTGCAATGGCAGCTCGGCCTGCGGCCGGAATACGTCATGCCGTGGAATGTGCACCCATGGTTCACGCCTGGCGAGCCCAACGGCAAGCTCACGCCGAACCAGATCAGCGCCGGCCTCAAGCCGCTGCTGCGGATGCTGGCGCTGGTTCCCCGGGCGTCGGTGCTGGTGGCCCACGGGACCGAAGCCCAACGGCTGGCCGCCCTGCTGCTGAAGACCGAGAACCCGCTGCTTTGGCGGCGCGGCTTTAAGATCTTCAAGGTTCGGGCGCTTAGCGGCCGGGCGTTTGCGGGCTCGCCGGTTCGCCAGCAGGAATGGCTGGACGTCATGCATGAGGCCTATGCAGATGCGATGGCGCGCACCGGGCTGGGCCGGCCGGCCAAGTAGCTTCCCGCTCGGGCCTTCCGCGCGAGGCCCGCGGTTGTACTTCTGCGTTCAAGAGCCTGAGGAACCATGGCGGCTCCTCCTCCCCGCGACTAACCTGAGCGTGGACGGGAGGAACACCAATGCCGTTGTGGATGACCGCGTTCACGGTGGGGACGCTGGGTGGCGCCGCGCTGGTGCTGGGCTCTGCAATCGCTTGGAAATGGACCATCCCCGCCAAGGCTGTGTCGACTGTTATGGCCTTCGGCGCCGGCGTCCTGATCTCGGCGCTGGCCTTCGAACTCGTCGATGAAGCGGTAGCAACCGGCGGGATTGGCGCCACAGTCGGAGGTTTTTTCGCAGGGGCGTGTCTCTTTGTGGGCACCAACGCACTGCTGGCCAGGCAAGGCGCGAAACACCGGAAACGTTCAGGCAACCAGCAGCCCGCCGAAGGTGAAAACCCTGGCAGCGGCGCGGCCATCGCTGCCGGCGCCCTGCTGGATGGCATCCCTGAATCCCTCGTGCTGGGCCTGGGCCTCGTCGCCGGAGGAACCGTCAGCCCGGCGATGCTGGGGGCCGTTTTCATCTCCAACATCCCGGAAGGACTCTCCAGCAGTGCCGGGATGAAAAAGGCCGGGCGCGGCCCCGGCTATATCTTTGGCGTGTGGAGCACCATTGCGGTGCTCTCCGGAGTCAGCGCGCTGGTCGGTTACGTTGCGCTCCAGGACGCCCCCGGAGAGATCGTCGCCTTCATCAATGCCTTGGCAGCGGGCGCCATCCTGTCCATGATTGCCGACACCATGATCCCTGAGGCCTTCGAAGAGCATCATGTCCTCACCGGCTTCACCGCAGCGCTGGGTTTCATCGCCGTGCTGAGCCTCGACTCGCTGTAACCGGGACCCGCGGATTGTCCGGGCGGACGAAACTACGCAGGCTGTCCGTCCAAATCGATAACGACCTTGACGTCGCCGTCCCGGCGTTCGAAGGCCTCGGCAAAACTCTCCAGCGGCAGGCGGCGGGTCACCAGCCGCGCCAGCCACCCCTTGTCGGCTGCTGCCAGAGCCTCGGCAGCCTGGAGGTAGTGGCGGCGGTTGGCATTCACTGTGCCGAAGACGACGTCGTTCTGCAGGACAGCCATCCGGTTCAGCCAGCCAAGGTCCACCGGCGTCTTGTGGCCCGTCCCCGAGACCCCCGTCAGGCAGGTGATGGCATTCCTGCTGCCGCCCGCGATGGTTTCGAGCACCACCGACGGCACCCCCGTGCATTCCACCAACACGTCCGGATCGACCCGCGAGTCCGGCAGGGACCCGGTGTGGTACGTTGCGCCGAGGTCGCGGACCAACTCAGGCTTCGGGCCGTCCTCCACAATGTCGAAGACATGGACTTCAAGGCCCCGTTGGACCGCCAGCAGGGCGGCGAGGAGGCCGACCGGTCCGGCACCCATTACCGCAACTACGTGGGGGTCGAAGAACGCCCGCTCGCCGATGCGTTCGATCTGCTCCCATGCCTTCGCGACGATCGTGGTCGGCTCGAGCAGGACCCCGACCTGCGCCAGCGACGTGTCAAGCCGCACGACGGCATCCTCGGCGCCTCGCCAGCGCGGACGGCAGAAGCCGTCCAGCCCTTTGATGCCATGCTCAAGATAGCGCCCGTTCAGGCACATATCCCACTCGCCGACCGCGCAGGCCGGACAGGGCTCGGGGTCGGGACGGCGAACTATGCCGACCACCAGGTCACCGGGCGACAGTGCCGATTCGGCCGGTGCTTCGCGGACACGGCCAAGGTTCTCATGTCCAAGCACCAGATGGTCGCGTCCGTCCGGAGCCTTGCCATATTCGCCGTCGACGATCTCCCGATCGGTTCCGCACAAGCCGACGGTCAAGGAATCGACCAGCACGGACCCTTGCTCAGGCGAAGGCTCCGGCACATCACGCAGTGCCAGAGTGTTCTGTTCGCCCGGGACTACTGTCAGCGCCTGCATGGCGGCCTCCTGCTGCTACGGGTCACGCTTGGTACCGGGCTCAGGCTACCGGCGACAGTCCACCGCTGACCAGACCGGAACCTCTGGACAGGCCCCCGACCCCGTCATAGGGTGGCGGCAGCCCGGCGCAGCCCCAGCTGCGGTACAGGGGCCGGCGGTGGCTGCCCATCGCGCGGCGGCGGCCCTGCGCAGTCAGCGGGCTCCCGCATCCGCCCGGCTTCAGAACAGGGACGAGCATCAGGAGGACGGCAACGACACCGGAGCGGAAAGACAACTCAGGCACGTTGACCGTCGTCGTGGCCTTCCTCGCCAATGCGCTGGTTGCAGCAGCAAAATCCGTCGCCGCCGTGCTCACCGGATCAGCGTCAATGACTGCGGAGGCAGCACATTCGTGGGCGGACACCGGAAACCAGGTCTTCCTGCTGATCGCCGAACGGAGGTCAGCGAAACCGCGCGATGCCCGCCACCCCCTCGGCTACGGCCGCGAAGCCTACGTCTGGTCGATGTTCGCGGCCTTCGGCTTGTTCATGGCCGGGGCCGTCGTCTCGGTATGGCACGGCATCCAAGTGCTGGTGAATCCGGAGCCGGCGAGCGACTTCATCATTGCCTACATCGTGCTTGGGGTGTCATTCGTTTTGGAAGGGATCTCCTTCACGCAGGCGTTGCGGCAAGTTCGAAAAGGCGCCAAACGCTACCAGCGCCGCACGCTGAGGTACGTGGTCGCCAGCTCCAATCCGACGCTGCGCGCTGTGTTTGCCGAAGACTTGGCCGCCCTCATGGGCATAGGCATCGCGACCACTGGCATCGCCCTCCACCAAATCACTGGGTCGGCGGTGCCGGACGCTGTTGGCTCCATCCTGGTGGGAGTGTTGCTGGGAACCATCGCAGTGGTGCTCATCGATCGGAACCGCAAGTTCCTGGTCGGTGAGCCCGCTACCGGCAGTGCGCGAACCGCCGTCGTTGATCTGCTCTTACAACACCCCGATGTGGACCGGGTGACCTACCTGCACATGGAGTTCATCGGGCCCTCAAAGCTTTACGTGGTGGCAGCGGTGGACATGACCGGCGACCAGCCGGAGCACGATGTCGCCCTCGCCCTCCGCCGGGTGGAGCGCGATCTGGAAGAACACGACCTGATCGAAGAAGCCGTTCTCACTCTCGCAACATCGGATGAACAACCTTTGCCGGACGACGAGATGCAATGATCTTTTAACCGCTCGTGCCCGGCGCTTGACGGATCTATACTGTGGAGGCGCCTCACGACAGGGTCCCGGGCAGCGGGACCCGCCCGCCAGGGGCAGCAGGAGAATACCGTGCGTTGGTCGCTCGCACATACGGTCCCGGCTGTTGTTCCGAGACCTGCACCCCCGCCGCCGCTCCGCCGTGGGCTGAGCCGCTGGCTTCTCGCCGACCGCGTTCCACCGGTCGGCCGGGAAAGCGCGCCGGGAACCACTTCTTATCCCTGGTGGAAAGTCGTGTGCCTGACCGGCGTCGATTACTTCTCGACCCTGTCCTACCTTCCCGGGATCGCCCTGATCGCGGCGGGACCGCTGTCGCCACTGGCCACCCTGCTCATCGTGGGGCTCACCCTGCTGGGCATGCTCCCGCTCTATCGGCAGGTGGCAGCCGAGAGCCCGCACGGAGAAGGCTCGGTCGCCATGCTGGACCGGCTCCTGCCGTTTTGGAAGGGGAAGGCAGTTATCCTCGTCCTGCTGGGCTTCGTGGCCACCTCGTGGATTATCACGATTACGCTGTCGTCGGCTGATGCAACCGTGCATTTGCTCGAGAATCCATATGCGCCCGGTTTCCTGAAGGGACAGGCCGTTGGTGTCACCATCTTTCTGTTGGTGGTCCTCGGGGGCGTTTTCCTTGCCGGGTTCAGCGAAGCCGTAGCCATTGCCGTGCCGCTGGTTGCCGTGTTCCTGGTCGTCAACACTGCCGTGATCGTAGCGGGCGTCTCAGCCATTGCGCAGGACCCCGGCCGCATCAACGACTGGGCCCAAGCCGTGTCCGCTGCCAGTCCGGGTCCGGGCAGCCTGGCCTTGTCCTTGCTGCTGGCGTTTCCCCTGCTGGTTTTGGGGCTGTC
Source organism: Arthrobacter sp. Dra40 (assembly GCF_059091905.1). NCBI lineage: Bacteria > Bacillati > Actinomycetota > Actinomycetes > Micrococcales > Micrococcaceae > Arthrobacter > Arthrobacter sp. Dra40. The sequence continues at coordinate 4,750 of NZ_JBNHHB010000098.1, read as the reverse complement.
TGGCTTTGAGACAGGCGTCAGCATGATGCCGTTGGTAGCATCCAGCGGGCAAACCCCGGCGCAGCGCTTGGCGTCGCGGATCCGCAACAGCAGGAAGATGCTGACCTGCGCAGCCGTTGTCATGAGCTGTTTTCTGGTGGGCAGCAGCTTTGTTACAGCCGTCCTCGTCCCGCCGGAAGCTTACGCTCCTGACGGGCCCGCCAACGGCCGGGCCCTCTCCTACCTTGCCCATGGCCTCTTTGGGGAGGGTTTCGGCACGGTTTATGACGTGGCGACGGTTCTGATTTTGTGGTTCGCCGGAGCCTCCGCCATGGCCGGTTTGATTAATATCGTTCCGCGCTATCTGCCGCGCTTTGGCATGGCGCCCGAATGGACCAGCGCGGTCCGGCCGGTTGTCCTCGTCTACACGGGGGTGAGCATCCTGCTCACCCTGGGTTTCAGAGCGGACGTGAACGCCCAAGCCGGGGCCTACGCCACAGGAATCCTGGCGATGATGGTGTCCGCGGCCGTTGCGTTGACGTTCACCGCCGCACGCCGCCACCAGCGCCGAACCACAGCCGGCTACACGGCACTGAGCCTGGTACTGCTCTACGCGTTGCTGGCCAACGTGTTGGAGAAGCCGGACGGCATCAATATCTGCGGACTCTTCATCCTCGGCATGGTTACAGTCTCGCTCGTCTCACGGGTCACCCGGACCATCGAACTCCGGGCCGAAAGCATCGAATTCGACCAGGCGGCCCGGCAGTTCATCAGCGATTCCCTGGATTACGACGGCGCACTGAACATCATTGCCAAGCGCCGCCCCGGCAACCATGACGACTACAGTGCCAAGGAGGCGGCGCAGCGGCACATAAATCCCGTCCCCGGGACAGCGGACGTTTTGTTCCTTGAGATAGACATCGTGGACCCGTCGGCCTTCACCGAGGTCCTTCGAGTCCGCGGTATCGACGTGGGCGGGTACAGGGTGCTGCGTGCGGAAAGCCCTGCTGTTCCAAACGCGATCGCCGCCATCCTGCTGGCCATCAGGGACGCCACCGGTGTCCGGCCCCAGGCCTATTTTGAATGGTCTGAAGGTAATCCGCTGGGTCATCTCTTCCGCTACTTGCTGTTGGGACAGGGAGATACCGCTCCGGTGGTCCGTGAAATCATTCGGAAAAATGAGCCCGATCCCGCCCGGCGGCCCGGGATCCACGTCGGGGGCTAACCGTATTGGCGGCATGAACCGCGAACTGCCGCGGATGCGGCCGGTGTCAAAGGCCGCGAGGTCCGGCCTGCCAGCGGGCTTTTGCCCGCCGGGAGGCCCGCACATGGCCATTGCGCAGGGGCGGGGGCGCGACTACATTACAGGCATGTCTCATGAACCAGGGATGGGGGCGCCTGGAGTTCAGGGACCCGGGGGGGCATCCGGCGAACCGGATCGTCCTGCGCCACCGCGTCCTCAAATGTCCGACATGACTCCGGCACCTATCACAGGGATTCCGGCGCCCCCGTCCGCGGTCAGGAGGGTCCGTTTCCTATGGATCCTCAGCTTTGTTTCCGGGCTGATCGCCGGGTTTTTTGCCTACTTTGCGCAAGAAGAAATTCTTAAGCATCTGCGCGGCCTCATCAATGGCCTGGAACAGGGCACCGATCAGGAGACCGTGGAGGCCCTCGCGGTGATGGTCTTCTGGGGAACGTTGGGCGTGCTGGCGCTGCTCATCCTGATGGAAGCCGTGCTGCTGAGGGCCCTGATGCGCCGACACGGCAAGGTGCGCTTCGCGCTGCTGGCCATGTTGTTCACTCATGGAGCAGTGACCCTGTTGGCCGATGAATTCCTGACCGCACCCGGCGACCAAGGGCTGCGCATCAGGATTTTGCTGGTGCTGCAGCTGGCGCTAGCCGGCGCGGCTGTAATCGCCAGCGTCCTGCGGGGGGCCAACGACTGGTTCCGACCCGAGCACCAGCCGCGAGGCAGGCCGGCCGCCTGAAGCAGCCCCCATGTCCGCCAAAAGTTCCTCGCAGCTGCGGACGACGGTCTGGCAGGCCTCGGCAACGGCCCGGCCACGCAGAGGATCGGCTGCTATGGCGTGCCATCGTCGCACGCAGGCCAAGGCCCGCTGCCGCAGTTCGTCGTCAGGCGTGTCCGGGGGCAGTCCCAGTCGTTCTGGCGCCGTGACACCCTTCCCGCCGATGACCCTTTCGGCTTCGGCCGCCAACTCCGGTTCCAGCGGAAGGCCGGTAGTCCGTGCCTCCGCCAAGAGCCGCAGTTCACGGAAGGCGTGGGCACTGGCGAGAAGCCGTTCCAGGGCAGCCGAAACCCCTGATGTGCCCGGGCGCGGATGGTCGCGGAGCAGCTTTTCAACAGCTACCAAAGCCGTGCGGGCCTTCAGCTGTCCTGCACGGGCCTGAAACTGCCCGGTCATGACGGCCAGCAGTTCGTCGAGGCCGCTGCGCCGGGCCAATTCATGGGCCAGCACTGTCGGATCGGAAATGCCTCCGCGGAGCAGCGCTGCCGCCAACCGAAGTCCGAAAAGACCGAACCTGTCCAGCAGGGTGGCGCGGGCTTCCGGCGTGGCTGATAGTGGGCCTCCGGGGCGGACGAACCTGTCGGCGGACAACAAGAGCAGCTCCCGCTCCCGTCTGTCCAGCCCCGCGAGTTCAACCAGGATGCCGTACTCCGCCTGCCGCAGGCTGCGGGCCGATTGCGCCAGCAGTCCTGCGATCGGAACCACCCCCAGGGCCAGCGACCGCAACGCACCGTCACTGCGGTATCGCGCTGCGATTTCCCGGGCGGACAGCAGGGCGTCGATCCGACCGGAGCCCACCTCATCAGCACGGGACAAGACCGCCAGCGCATTGACGGTGCCGCTCTGGCCCACGGCGGTATCCCGGAAGGACTCCAAAAAGCCAAGGTCGGACGCGTGCAGGTGCCGCAAAAGGTAGATGATCGCATCGGCTTCCGAAGGCGCATCGGCTGGCGTCAGGAACTCGGTGGATCGGGCCGACACCTCCCGGGAAAGCGAGGCAATGCCCGGCGTGTCGATCAACGTCAGATTCCGCAGGGTTTTGGATGGCCAGTCCACCACGAGCTTGTCCATGTCGTCGGCCCTGATACCGCCGAGCTCAAAGACCAGGCGGCCGTCCGTGCGTTTGACCGGCAACGGCTGGGCTTCCCCGGAGCGCGGATACAGGTTGATGCGGGGAGTGTCGCTATAGCGGTACCACGTGACCACCTTGGTGCACTCGCCCGTATCCGTCGGCGCGATCTCCTCGCCGATGATGGCGTTGAGCAGGGTCGATTTGCCGGCCTTGACCATCCCGGCAATGGCTACCCGCAACGGTTCGTCGAGCCGCCGCGCATAATCCTCAAGCACTGGCCGCACCGCAGGGTCGTCCCGGTAAACTTCGAGCGCTTCCCGGACCAGGCCGCGAGCCGCATCGACATCCGCCGCCGCCGTGTTCATCCCTGTCCCGCCGGTTCCGGTGCTGCTTCCAGCGCCAGCGCTTGTTTGCGCAGCGACTCCACCAGGGCGAGGGACGCCTTGATCTCCGTGACCCGCAGATCCCGTTCCTGGCTAAAGCGGCTTGCTGCCTTCTGTGCTGCCAGCACGGAGTCCGCCAGCGAGCGGTGGTGTTCTTCTGCCAGTTCGGTGAAATGGTCGCGGGTGGCTCGCTGAACAATCCTCAGCCGGTCCTTGAGCTGCTTGCCCACCTGGAACATGACCTCGTCCACTTGCTTTCGAACCAAGGCCTTGGCCTCCTGCTGGCGGCGCTTCAACCGCGCTTCCTTGTCCTCCCGGTAGGCCTTGCCGCCCAGGAGCAATCCGGCGCCGACGGAGATCGGGTTGATCAGGGCCAAGCCCACAATGCCGGTGAGCAGGCCGAACATCAGTACGCCTCCATACGAACCACGCATGCCGATCAGGATTTTTTGGACCGGTCCAATGCGGCCCGAGTCCAGCCCGGGGATTCCCTCGACCGGATCCAGCACGTTGTCTGTGGAATCGACCTGCAGGGACGGCAACGCCACATCGTCCTGGTTGAAATGCTCGGCAACCCTTTCCGCCAGCCACAGCGACCGCTCGTTCGTCCACACGAACGTGTCCGACACGGCCGCGGCCACCCGCTGCTCCAGCCAGTGCACAAACTGGTTCCACTGGGGGCCGGGATCCCCTGCGTCGATGGACTGCTCCGCATCCCGCAGAATACTGCGCAGCCGGTCGCGCAGGTCGTGTTCCATGTCGGAAATAAGATCGCTGATGCCGTCATTGAGCGTGACCTGCCAACGGGAAGAACGACGGCGGAGCTCATCCGCGCGTTCCTTGGCCGCTTCCAGCTCGGCCAGCATTTTCGGCGTGCCGTCCGGATTTTCCAGTGCGCTCAGTTCCGACTTTAGCGACAGCCGCAGATGGTCGGTTGCTGAGATCAGGTCCTGGGCCACGGAGCGCCGCTGGAGCCTTTCGTTCTGGCCCAGGATGTCTTGCCGCAGGTAAGCCACCAACTCCGGAAATCCCGACTCGGCGTTCAGTTCGCTGTCCCGCAGTTCAGCGGCCCGCAGACGCAACTCCGAGGAGAGCGGAATCAGCGGCATGTTGACCCCGATCCGTTCCAAATGGCCCCGGTCCAGTTCCGCCACCTGCCGCCACTGCGGGTACAAATCTGTCTTGGACAGAACACCGGCGACATTGGGGCAGATCCTCTGGGCCTGCCGCAAAAACCTGATTTCGGGTTCGGTGAACTCCTGCGAGGCATCGGAGACCAGCAGCATGGC
>NZ_JBNHHB010000097.1:0-19060 GCF_059091905.1 Arthrobacter sp. Dra40 | reverse complement strand
TTGACGCCGTTGGTGACGGCGGCGCGCATGAGCGAGGTGCCGGGGTCGACGTCGAGCACGTCAACGTTGCCGTCGGAGTGGTGGAAGCTGATCTTTGTCATGGTCTTCTTTCCTAGTTCCACGTAACGGGGAGGCTGGTCAGGCCGCGGAAGACCCAGCCGTCCCAGGTCTCGGTGCGGCTGTCGTCCGTGCGGAGGCCGGGGAAACGCTCATAGGCCAAGGGCACGGCGATCTGGCCGATGGCGGACTTCGCGGCCCAGTGGCCGGCGCACAGGTGCACGCCGCTGCCAAAGGCCAGGTGCGGGGTCTTCGGCCGGAAGATGTCGAAGTCTCCGGCGCTGGGGCCGAATTGAGCCGTGTCACGGTTGGCGGACGCAACCACGACGCCGATGCCGGCGCCGGCAGGCAGATCCACACCGCACAAGGTGGTGTCCCGGGTGGTTTGGCGCGGGTACATGCCGATGGGTGAGAGCCACCGCACGGCCTCATCAAACACCGCTGGCCAGAGCGATGCATCCGCCAGGACGGCCTGCCGCTGCTCAGCATGCCGGCTCAGGGCCCACACAATGTTGGTCACCATGTGCTGCGGCTCGTTCATGCCGCCGGAGATGGTGAGCTTGACGTTGGCGGCGACATTGTCGATCGGAAGTCCGCTGTTGGCCAGCGCGGACGTCATCGAGGTGTCAGGGTGCTGCTGGTAATACGGGATGAGATCGGCAAGGATTTCGTCCAGTTCGGCCTGGGAAGCATCGCAGCGGGCCCAGATCGCCGGGTCGTCGAGGACGTTTCCGGCTCCGGCGATGAAGTCATGCGACCAGCGGCGCATCTGGTCAACAGCCACATCCTTGAGCCCGAGCAGGTCGATGAGGTTTTGCGAGGCGACCGGCGCAGCGTAGTCCCGGTTGAGGTCTGCCCGGTCGGGGCCGGCTTCCTCGAGTTGGTCAAGGAACCGGCGGGCGTTGCGTTCGAAAACCGGCGCCCAGGCTTCCTTGATGTTCTTGGGGCGCAGCACCGGGTTGATCGCGGCCCGGTCGGCGGCGTGCTCGGGGTCGTCCTTGCGCAGCATCGGCTGGCCGCCGAGGGCGCGGTTCATGGTGGCGCCGCTGACGTTGGCGCTGAAGATCTCCTGGTCCATTTCCACGGCCTGGCAGCCGGCAAAGTTGGTGACCAGGAACTTCTTCAGTGCAGGGACCCACGCGACCGGCGACTCGTCCCGCAGGCGTTCGTACACGGGGTAAGGGTCCGACATCATTTCGGACGGGTTGACCCAGTCCGCGACGGGGTAGCCGGTGGTGGTAGCTTCGGCGGCAGCCTTCGGCGTCACGGTGGCTTCGGCGGCAGCCTTCGGCGTCACGGTGGCTTCGGCAGCAGCCCCCGTCGGAGACCCGACAGATTCCCGCGGGGTCAGCAGCGCAGTCGCCGCCGCCGTCGTTCCCTCATCTGCGGTAAAGCCAAACGGGCATTGGCCCTTCACAACGCTGGACATGTGGCCTCCTGGATCGGTCCTGTTGTGACCAGTGTCATCCATCCGGTTCTCCTAGTAAACTGCGGATATTTGCATAACTTCTTCGATGGAGTAGGGATAGATGCCCAAGTTCACCCTTCGTCAGTTGGAACTGTTCGCCGCCTTGCCCGACCACCCGACGCTCAGTTCAGCGGCGGCCGCTTTGCACATCTCCGAGTCGGCGCTTTCCCATGCCCTCAATGAACTGGAAGCAGCCGTGGGGGAGCAGCTGTGTGTCCGGCGCAAGGCGAAGGGCATGTGGCTGACCCAGGCGGGGCAGTATTTTGCGGCCAGGGCACGCACTATCTTGAAGGAGACCGACGGGCTGGTGAGCGAGCTGGCCGGAATCGGCGGGGAGCTGCGGGGACCGGTCGGACTGGGCTGCTACACCGGTCTGGCCGCCAATGTCTTGCCCTCGGTTCTGGAGGGCTTTGGGAAACTGCACCCCGGCGTTGACATCGGCATCACGGTCGGCGACCACGGGGACCTGCTGCCCTTGCTCGAAACGGGCGCACTCGATGCGGCCATCGTTTACGACATCGGGCTGCCGGCCGGGCTGCAGCGTCAGCCGATCTACCACACCGAGGTGATGGCCGTCCTGGCCGAGTCGCATCCGCTGGCCGCCCGGCCTGACGTGGACCTGGCGGATCTGGCGCCGGAACCGCTGATCTCGCTCGAATCGTCCCCCAGTACCGGCTACACGCAACTCATGTTTGCCGAACGCGGCCTCACTCCGACGTTGGCGGCCCAGGTGCCGCAGATCGATCTGGTGAGGGCTCTGGTGGGCCGCGGCCTGGGCTACAGCCTGCTGATGTCCCGGCCGAACCAAATCCCCGTTTCCACGGAGGGCCTGCCGATCGTGTCCAGGCCGCTGAGCCCGCGGGCCGGTGGGACCTCCGTGGTTGCCGTCTGGCCGGACGGGGTGGCCCTCAGCGCCCGGGCCCGCGCCGTGACGGACTATGCCGCCGAGGTTCTGCAAGGGGTGGAGACGGTCTGAAACGAGGGCAACCAGAGCGACGTTTGCGAGGGGGCCGGGCGACTCCACGGGAGCCGGCCGAGGATTGTTGGATTCCGGGCGGTGATCCGTCAGTAGCTGTACCAGCCCCGACTGGTTTTACGACCGAGCCGATTTTGCTCGACCAGTTCCGTGATGGCCGGGTGCGGTTTGTCTGCCTCGTCGCCGGTTTCGGCGTACGTGGCACGGGCGATGAAGTCGATGACGTCCAAACCGACCATGTCCATGAGTTCGAAGGGCCCCATGGGGTGGCCGAGGGCGGTCTTGGCGGTGCTGTCGATGTCCTCGAAGCTGGCAACGCCGGCGGCGTGCAGGGCCAGCGCTTCCTTCTGGAGGGCACCCATCAGCCGGTTGGCCACGAAGCCCGGGACCTCCCGGTTGATCAGGACGGGTTCCTTGCCGAAACGCCGCGCCAGTTCCATCGTGGTGTCCACGGTGGCCTGCGACGTCGACTCGTGCCGCACCACCTCCACGCACTTCATCACCAGGGCCGGGTTGAAGAAGTGCATGTTGCAGACCTGCTCCGGCCGGCCGGTCACCGCCGCGACCTTGGATGAGCCGAGCGTGGAGGAGTTGGTGGCCAGGATGGCGTGCGGTGATGTCACCTCGCCGAGCCGGGCGAAGATCTGTTGCTTGATCTCGAGCCGTTCGGTGGCGGCTTCGATGACGAAGTCGGCGTCCGCCGCTGCGGCCGCGAGGTCCGTGGCGAAGGCCAGGCGGCCCAACGCGCTGTCGGCGTCCCCGTGGCTGATCCGTCCCTTGGCTGCACTGGCTTGCATGCGCGCGACCAACTGCTCCTTGGCTTGGGCGAGCATGTCTTCGGCGATGTCCTGGACGGTGACCCGGTACCCGGCCAGGGCGGCGACCATGCCGATTTGTGAGCCCATGGCGCCGGAACCCACGACCAGGATGTGCTTGATGTTATCGATGGAGGCAGTCACGTGTCCCTCAGAGTCCGGCGGTCCCGCCGCGGAGATAAACGGTGGTGGTATGGGTGAAGAACTCCTTGGCCGCGGCGCCCTGTTCCTTCGGTCCGTACCCGGACTTCTTTGCGCCGCCGAACGGTACGTGCGGGTCGGCGCCGGCGGATTCGGAGTTGACGTGCAGGATGCCGACGTCGAGGTCGTCGATGGCGTCCATGGCGCGGGTGACGTCCTGGGTGAACAGGGCGGCGGAGAGCCCGAATTCACTGTCGTTCGCCAGCTCGAAGGCCTGCTCCACGGTGGCAGCCCGGCGGACGGCCAGCACGGGTCCGAAGAGTTCCTCGCGCCACAGGTCGAGCTCCCGGTCTTCGGGGAGCTCCAGGATGGTCGGCGGAACGAAGTAGCCGCCGGCGAGGAAGCCATCCTCGTACCTTTGGCCTCCGACGATCCGCCGCGCGCCCTGCGCCAGGGCGGCATCAATGCCGTCATGGATGGACTTCCGGGCGGCGTGGTTGACAACCGGTCCCATTTGCACTGCGGGGTCGGCCGGATCTCCTACCGTCAGCGTGGCGGCGCGCTCGGTCAGCGCGGCGAGGAATTCGTCGGCGACGGAGTCGGCCACGATGAGCCGCGACGTGGCGGTGCACTTTTGCCCGGTGGAGCGGAAGGCACCGAGCATCACTTGCTCGGCGGCAAGCTTCAGGTCGGCGTCGGCGAGGACGATCGCGGCGTTCTTGCCGCCCATCTCAGCCTGCACGGGAACCCCACGTCCGGCTGCCCCGGCGGCGAGGCGGCGGCCCACGCCGGTGGACCCCGTGAAGGTCAAACCGTCCAGCGCCGGATGCTCCACGATGGCGTTGCCCATCGCCCCCGGGCCGATCAGAAGGTTCAGCACGCCAGCCGGCAGCCCGGCGGCGTCCAGCGCCTGGGCCAGCCGCAGGGCCAGCAGTGGCACGGTGCTCGCCGGCTTCCAGACCACGGTGTTGCCGTACACCAGCGCAGGACCGATCTTCCACGCCGGAATAGCGATGGGGAAGTTGAACGGGGTGACCACGCCGACCACGCCGAGCGGCTTGCGGGTCACGAGGATCTTCTCGCCCCGCCGCGGGGAAGAGAAAATCTGCCCGGCGGTGCGGTCGCCGTCGTTCCCGTAGTAACGGAAAATCTGCGCCGCCCGCAGCACCTCTCCGTGGCCCTCCGCCCGGGTTTTGCCCTCTTCCCGGGCCAGCTCCAGCCCCCAGGCTTCGGCGTTCTGTTCAAGTACGACGGCGGCGCGCAGGAGCACGGCGCCGCGCTCATGCGCCGGGGTGCGGGCCCACTCGCGCTGGGCGGCAACGGCGGTAGCCATGGCCTGTTGCACCTCACCGGGCCCGGCCTGCAGGCCCTGGGCGACAACTTCCGCGGGACGCGCCGGGTTGTAGCTGGTGATGGCGGAACCGGAACCGGGAATCCAGGTGCCGTCGATATAGTGCTGCAGCTGTACCGGTGAGGTCATGTGTGCTCCTTGGGCGATCAGATGCGGGTCAGCGGAAGGCGGGGATGCCGGTGATCTTCTGGCCGAGGATCAGGGTGTGGACCTCGTCGGTGCCTTCGTAGGTGCGCACGGATTCGAGATTGTTGGCGTGTCGCAGCGGGGAGTAGTCCAGGGTGATGCCGTTGCCGCCGAGGATGGTGCGGCATTCGCGGGCAATCTCGATCGCTTCGCGGCAGTTGTTGAGCTTGCCGACGGAGATCTGGTGGGGCTGCAACTGCCCGGCGTCCTTGAGCCGGCCCAGGTGCAGGGCGAGCAGGAAGCCCTTGTTAATTTCCAGGGCCATGTTGACCAGTTTTTCCTGGGTGAGCTGGTAGCCGGCCAGCGGCTTGTCGAACTGCATCCGCTCCTTGGAATAGTCGACGGCGGTCTGCCAGGCATCGCGGGCGGCTCCCATGGCACCCCAGATGATGCCGTAGCGGGCTTCGTTAAGGCACTCGAACGGGCCGCGCAGGCCCTTGGCCTTGGGCAGCAGCGCTGCGGCGGGCAGGCGTACGTCGGTGAGTTCGATGTCGCACTGGATGGAGGCGCGCATGGAGAGCTTCGCTTCGATCGGGGTGGCCTTGAAACCGGCGGTGTCGGTCGGGACCACGAAGCCGCGGACGCCCTCGTCGGTCTGCGCCCAGATCACGGCGACCTTGGCGACCGAGGCGAGGCCGATCCAGCGCTTGGAACCGTTGAGCACCCAGTCGTCCCCGTCGCGGCGGGCGAAGGTCTTCATGCTGGCCGGGTCGGAACCGGCGCTGGGTTCGGTCAGGCCGAAGCAGCCGATTGCTTCGCCGGCGGCCATCTGGGGCAGCCACTCTTGTTTCTGTTCCTCGGAGCCGTGCTTGTGGATGGCGCTCATGGCCAGCGAGCCCTGTACGGAGACGAAGGTGCGCAGGCCGGAATCGCCGGCTTCGAGCTCGGCTCCGGCCAGCCCGTATTCGACCGCGGAGCGGCCGGCGCAGCCGTAGCCGTCCAGGTGCATGCCGAGTAGGCCGAGCTTGGCCAGCTCCGGCACAATTTCCAGCGGGAACACCGCGTTTTCGTACCAGCCGGCGATGTTCGGCTTGATCGCGCTGTCCACAAAGGAGCGGACGTTTTTCTGCAGCTGCCGTTCCTCCTGCGTGAGCAGGGAATCGAATGAAATCAGGTCATGGTCCAAAGACATGGGGTTTTCCTTCTGTGGAGCTCAAGTGGCGATCTTGAGGTTGGGAAACTGTCGCAGGGAGTGCCGGAGAAGACGGGTCAGGCAGATGCCGGGTCGGCCACTGTCGGCTTGCCGTTTGCGGCAACGTCGAGGACGGCCTGTCGCAACACCTGCAGGCCGTCGGCCAGCAGATCCTCGCCGATGACCAGTGGCGGCAGCAGCCGGATGACGTTGCCGTGGGTGCCGCACGTCAGGGTCAGCACGCCCTGTGCATGGCACCGGGCAGAAACCTCCTTGGCCAGGTCGGCCCGCGGGGCCAGCGTGCCACGGTCTGCGAACTCCAAGGCCAGCATGGCGCCGCGGCCGCGGAATTCGGCCACGACGTCGGTCTCAGCCGCCAGCGGCTCCAACACCTGGCGAGCCGCGGCTTCAATGGCGCGGGCGTTGGCTAGCAGGCTGCCGTCCTCGAACGCTTCGAAGACGGCCAGTGCGGCCTCGCAGGCCAGCGGATTGCCGGCATAGGTGCCGCCGAGGCCGCCGGCGTGCACGGCGTTCATCAGGTCGGCGCGGCCGGTGACGGCGCTGAGCGGCAACCCGTCCGCCAGCGCCTTGGCCGTGAGCGTGATGTCGCCGGCCACTCCTTCGTGCTCGCTGGCGAAGAGCGTCCCGGTGCGCCCCATGCCGGCCTGGATCTCGTCGATCACGAGGACGATGCTGTGCCGGTCCGCGATCCGGCGCAGCCCGGCGAGGAAGCCGGGAGCCGGAACAACAAAACCGCCCTCGCCCTGGATGGGTTCGATGACCATGGCGGCGAAGCTGTCCGGGCCGTGCTCGGCGAGGGCGGCCTCAACCGAGGCAAGCGCCGCCGCGGTGACGTCCGCGGCCGAGGCGGGGACCGCGCCGCCGTGTTGGGCGGCCGGGCGTAGGGGGTTGGCCGAGGCAGCCCGGACGATCTCTGCCGGGAAGGGGCCGAAGTTCAGCCGGTACGGATTCTCCTTGGCGGTCATCGCCATGGTCAGCAGGGACCGGCCGTGGTATGCCTCATCGAAGACCAGTACCCTGCTGCGGCCGGTGGCCGAACGGGCGATTTTGACCGCGTTCTCCACAGCCTCGGCGCCGGTGGAGAACAGGGCGGTGCGCTTCTCGAAGTCGCCCGGCGTGTGCGCGTTGAGCCACTTGGCCACTTCGGTGAAGGACTGGTACTCGGTGACCATGAAGCAGGTGTGGGTGAACTTCTCCAGCTGGGCGGCCACCCGCTCGCGGACCCGCCGGTGGCTGGCCCCGATGCTCGTGACGGCGATGCCGGAGGCGAAGTCGATCAGGCGGTTGCCGTCCACATCCTGCAGGATGCCGCCGTCCGCCTTTTCGATAAAGACCGGCAGGACGATGCCGAAGCCGTCGCTGACGTGGGTAAGCCGGTCTCGGTGCAGCGCTTGGGAACGAGGGCCGGGGATGACTGTGGCCAGGTGGCGGGACTGCGGGAGCGCTACGCCGGCCGCGTCGGTCGCGGAGATGAGTACGTCGGTCATAGGGCAACGCTAAGCGGGCGGCTGGCACAGGGACATCGGATGATCCGCCCAAATTCGCACGCGGTGTTGGATAATCAGTCCATGGTTTCCCTTGCCCAGCTCAGCCATGAACTTGGAGATTCGCTCCGGCCTGCGGTTCCCGGGGCGGTGCCGGGGATCCAACTCTCCGGTGTCCACGTCTCCGAGCTGGCGGACCCGGGTGCCTACCTGGAGGGCGGCGAGCTGCTGCTGACCACCGGCATCCCGCTGAACGGAAGCACCGAGGCCGTAGACGGGTACGTGCGGCGGCTGGCAGCCAAAGGGGTGGCTGCGCTGGGCCTCGGTTTGGGGGAAGGACTGGACACTGTCCCGCCGGAATTGGTCCGAGCCTGCTCCGCCGAGGGTGTTGAGCTGCTGGTGGTCCCCAACGGCGTCCCCTTCCTGGACGTCTCGCGGATGTTCTGGGACTTGGCATCGCGGAGCGATCAAGCGGGCCTCATAGCGAATCTGGGCACGCAGACAGCTTTGGCCCGGGCGACGATGCGTCCTGATGCCTTGCCGTCGGTCGTGCGGGGACTGGCCCAGGCGCTGGGCGGCTGGGTGGCCTACCTGCCCGCGGACGAGGGAACGGATGCCACGGTTTGGCCGGCCAGTGCGCTGCCGTTGCTGCCGCACCTCAAACTGGAAACCGCGCGACTCAACGTTGCCGGCACCCATTCCGCCGCTACCTTCTGGCTGCACGGAGCGCCCGTCGTGGAGTATCCGATCCTGGTCGGCCGGCGGATTGAGGGCTTCCTCGCCATCGGCCCCGGCCGTACCCTGACCAAGGCCGATCGGCAGATCATCACGACGGTTTGCGTCCTGCTGGCCCTGAAGGCCCAGCAGCGCGATGAGCTGGCGGGCACCACGGCGGTACTGGGTTCCGTCGCCGCCAAGCTGGTTGCCCGCGGGCAGGTGGAGGCGGCACGGTTGGTGGCCGGCGACGGAAACCTCGGCCCGCTGCCGGAGCGGGTCCGGGTGCTGGCCGCTCGGTTGGGGACGGCGACTTCCCCCGCAGCGCTCGCCGGGCCGGTATCCCGGCTCCAACCGGCCGACGGCGGCAGCCCGTCTGCCACTGCGCTGGCCGGCTGCGCGCTGCGCTTTACTGACAACGGAGTGGCCTACTTCCTGCTGGATGCCGAGCTCATGGAACGGGCGCCGACGAATTGGCAGCCGGACGGGGATGCCGACGCGGAACTTCTGGCCTGGACGGGAGGGAACGAGGGCGGCGCCGCCGCCAAGGTGGCGGCAGCGCCGGCGACGGAGCCTGAGGCCGCGGAGACGGGTGCTGCCTGGACGGAGTCCCTCGCCTTGGCGGAGGTTGCCGGGGCGATGGCAGCGGTGCACCGTGCCGCAGTTGCCGCGCCTGGGGGCAAGCTGGTGAATCTGGGGGCCGACGGTGAGGCCCGCGCCGACGCATGGGTCGACGTACTTGCGGGGTACCGCCGCGCCGAGCTGCTGGAGACCGTGGCCGCCTACCTGCGCCACCGGGGCCACTGGGAGGACACCGCCCGCCAACTTAACGTCCACCGGAATTCGCTGCGCCACCGCATGGCGGTGGCCGAGCGGCTGCTCGGGGTGAGCCTCGACGACCCGGACGTCGCCGCGCACCTGTGGCTGGCCCTCCGCCGGCGCGGCCTCTGACGTCAGTCCAGACTGCGCAGCCACTCCAGCACCGATGCGGTGTGTTCGCCAAGCGCGGGCGGGGAAGCGGTGCGGGGTTCGAACGCCGGGCTCCAGGAGATCGGGTGGCGGACCTGACGGCCCGCGGGTTCCCCGCTGGCATCGCGGACTTCGATGGTCGGGGCCAACCCCAGTGATTCGGCATACCTGATGCCCTCGTCGATGCCCGCCACGGGGCCGGCGGGAACGCCGACGCCGGTGAGCTTGCCCTGCCACACGGAGGCGGAGGCAGCGGACAGGGCCCGCTCCAGCAGCGGGATAAGCTCGTGGCGGTGCTGCACCCGGGCGCTGTTGGTGGCGAACCGCTCGTCATCCGCGAGGTGTGGTTCTCCCAGGACGTCGGTCAGCTGCCGGAACTGCCCGTCGTTGCCGCAGGCCACCGCCAGCGGACCGTCGGAGCACTCCAGCAGCTGGTACGGCACGATGGACGGGTGCTCGTTTCCCATCCGGTGGGGAACCTTTCCTGCTCCCAGATAGGCCTGGCCCTGGTTGGCCAAGGCGCCCTGCAGGCTGGACAGCAGGTTGACCTCGACCCGGCTGCCCCGGCCTGTGGCAGCGCGGGCGTTGAGCGCGGCGAGGATCCCGATGGTCGCGTCCTTCGCCGTCAACACGTCCACCAGGGCAACACCCGCTTTGTAGGGTGAGCCGTCCGCATCGCCAGTGATGCTCATCAGGCCGCCGACCGCCTGCACTATGAAGTCGTAGCCGGGCAGGGAGGCACCCTGGGCTGAACCAAAGCCGGAAATTGACGCGTAGACCAGACCGGGATTGCCGGCCGAGAGCTCCGCATACCCCAGCCCGAGCCGGTCCATCCCGCCGGGTTTGAAATTCTCCACGACGACGTCGGCCGCCAACGCCAGCTTTCTGGCCAAGCGCCGGTCACCGGAATCCGCCAGGTCCAGGCAGATCGATTCCTTGTTGCGGTTCACGCTCTCAAAGTAGGTGGCGCCGGTAGGGGAGTACGGCGGACCCCAGCTGCGGGTGTCGTCCCCCGTGCCCGGGCGCTCCACCTTGATGACCCGTGCACCAAGATCGGCCAACGTCATGGTGGCCAGCGGACCGGCGAGTACTCGGGAGAAGTCGGCGACCAGCAGACCTTCCAAGGGCCTTTTTGGTGGAGCTTGGGCAGCGGCAGTGGGGGAGTCAGGCACAATCCGTCCTTCCGAACAAGCATGAATTGGCGTTGAGTCTACGGCAGGGCGGCCGGCGCGGGATCGGATGTCTTGGCCAGGGGTTGGTCGTTCCGTCCAAAGGCGGCCGCGTATTGTCCACGGCCGTGCCCGGAGCCGTGCAGCCACTTGCCCCGCGGACGCCGCGCGGACGGTCGTCGTGACGTGCTGCTCAACCCCATCAGCGTGATGAGCCCCCACGAGGTCAGCTCAGCCATCCCGGCGCCCCGGTTTTGAAACTCTTGACGGTACATCATGGATAGTGTTGCATGACTTATGTCACGTATTGGAAAACCTGCTCTCCGTTGACGCCCCCACGGGGCGTCGGAAGCAGGGAGCCATTGCGAGGGGCGCTCCGCCGCTGCACGCTACGGACTTTCACGCTCTCGACTCGATTAAGGAAGACCGTTGACCCCTTTGCCCATGCACACCACATCCCGCAGCGGACAGGGCGCACCCATCGTTGAGCAAGTGGACTTCGCTGCCGTCCCGCGGTTTGCGTCCGCGCCGACGTTCGCCGGGCTTCCCCGCCTGGACCAGGTCAGTGATTATCAGGTGGCCTCGTCGGCATTCCCTTCGACTCCGGGGTCACGTTCAGGCCAGGCGCTCGCTTCGGGCCCGAAGCGATTCGCAGCGCAAGCCGCCTGATTCGTCCCTACCACGTCGAACTCGACTCCCATCCCTTCAAACAGCATCAGGTTGCGGATCTGGGCAACATCCCGGTTACCCCGTTCAATATTCAAAGCGCCGTGGAGACGATGATTCGGGGTCTTGACGAGGCGTCGGAGCGGAGCCAACGCCTTGTCGTGCTCGGGGGCGACCACACGATTGCTTACCCGGCGCTGAAATCGCTGCACCGCATTCACGGTCAGGTTGCGGTGGTTCACTTCGACGCGCACCTCGACACCTGGGGCCCGTATTTCGGCGCGAATCTGCACCACGGAGCACCATTCCGCCGGGCGTTTGAAGAAGGCCTGATCGACCCGGAGGGATGCCTCCATGTTGGTGTCCGCGGATCGGTTTACGGGCCGCAAGACCAGGACAACGATGATGCGACAGGCTTTCAACGTATTCGCGCCAGTGAATTTATCGGTACCGGGCTCGACGGCATCGTCGAACAGATCAGGGATCGTGTGGGAACGCGTCCGCTCTACGTCTCCGTTGACATCGATGTGCTCGACCCGGCCTTCGCCCCCGGCACCGGTACGCCGGAGCCTGGTGGCCTCGCGAGCCGGGATCTCCTGCATCTTTTGCGGGGCCTTGCCGACCTGAATCTTGTAGGGGCCGACATCGTGGAGGTCGCGCCGGCATACGACCATGCCGACATCACCTCGATGGCTGCCGCACAGATTGCCTACGAGTACTTGAGCATCTGGGCCAGGCCCTGAGGCCGGCTGCTTGACTGGCTCAGGGTGAATTGCCGACGAACCGTCACATTGACGCATGCGGAGTGAGGACCCACAGGATCCGCGCCTGCTCCGTTTTCGAGGGGTTCAGCCAGGCGTGGGGCAGTGAGGCACGAAAGGTCAGGGAATCACCCTCTTGGAGTTCCACCCGCTGCCCTTCGACCGTGATGTGCAGTTCGCCCCGCAGCACCGTGACGAACTCTTGATCAACCGGGAGCCGGTACGGTTTGGGGTCGCTTCCCCCGCCGGGCTGGACAATCGTCTCGATGACTTGCACGCCTCCGTGGCCCGGTGGGGTCAGGATCGAATCGGCGACCTTGTGGCCGAGGAAGCGCGCCGGCGCGCGTGAATCCGCCCTCACGAGGTGGACGGCCGGCGGCTCGAAGAGGGCCGAGAGCGGAAGATTCAGCGCATCGCAGATCGAGGCGAGTGACGCGACGGAGGCCGACGTTTTTCCCAGCTCGACCTGGGAAATGAAGCCCTTGGTCAGGCCGGTGTGATTCGCCGTCTCAAGGATGGTGAGCCCGCGGTCCTCCCGAGCCCGCCGCAGCCGCTCGCCGATGAGTTTAACCTGTTTCGTTGCTGGCCTTTCGTCGCTTCGCGCAGCGTCATCCTTCATGCTTCTTATATTGCCTTACCGGCGGGTGATGCCGGTTGACTGCCTGCATCCTCCATGCGTGCCGGCGTGTTCCTGACGCTGCCGGCTGCCCTCCCGTTCGCCCATACAATGGCTGGTATGAACACGACTGACCGCTGCGCGCGCCCCGCGCGAGGCCAGCGGCCCGGATCCGGGCCAGCATGACGGACCGCCAGACCGAGCAGGTAGTACTGCTGGACCAGAACCTCAAGCCCGCCGGCGTGGCCAACAAGGCCGACATCCATACCGGCGAGACTCCACTGCACCTGGCCTTTTCCTGCCACATATCCGACGCCGAAGGGCGCGTGCTGGTGACCCGGCGCGCCCTGAACAAGCTCACCTGGCCGGGCGTGTGGACCAACTCGGCCTGCGGCCATCCGGCGCCGGGGGAGGAGATGGAGGACGCCGTGCGGCGGCGGGTGCGCTACGAGCTTGGCCTGGAGCTGGAGGACCTGCAGCTGGTGTTGCCGGACTTCCGCTACCGTGCGGTGGACGCCTCCGGGATCGTGGAGAACGAGTTCTGCCCCGTCTACACCGCGCTGGCGGCTGGCGAACTGTCGCCGCGCGGTGACGAAGTGGCCGAGTACCGCTGGGTGCGGCCTTCGGACCTGCGGACCGCCGCCACCGCTGCGCCGTGGGCCTTCAGCCCGTGGATTGTGCTGCAGCTTCAGGCCTTGGAGCGGCTGGCGTAGCCGCGGCCCCGGTGTCGTCAAAGCCGGGCAGGGCAATGGAGGCGGGCTCCGCCGTCGTTATTCGATCAGTGCGGGGCGGGAGTCGCGCCGGGCGGAGACCGGCAGCGCCGCCGTGCCGGAGGTTTGCAGCCGGTTGACCAGTTCGTCCGGCCACATGGGGCGGCCAAAGTAGAAGCCCTGGGCGTTCAGGTTGGGGCAGCCGGCCAGCCATTCCACGGTTTCGGCAGTCTCGATGCCCTCGATCACCACATCCGCGTTCAGCGCGGTGAACATGGCGATCAGATGGCTGACCACAATGTTCCTGGCGCTGCCGTCGTCGCCGCTGACCAGGGAGCGGTCCACCTTGACAATGTCGAAGTCGAACTCGGTCAGAGAGTTCATCGACGAGTAGCCGGAGCCAAAGTCGTCCACGGCGATCTTGAAGCCCTCGCTGCGCAGCTGTGCGAGGTCCGCGCGGGACTGTTCGGACATCTTGTCCAGGGAGTTTTCGGTTAGCTCCACGATGATGTTCAGCTCCGGCCCTTCGGCGCGCATCCGCCGCAGCCGGTCCACCACGGGGGAGCCGGCGCCGAGCTGGCCCAGCTCCACGTTGACGGAGATGGAGCGAACGCTGGTGACTTGGCAGATCCGCTCCATGGCGGCGGCCGCGCCGTCCATCACCTGGATGGTCAGCTCGTTGAGCAGGCCCAGCCGTTTCGCTTCGCCCACCATCCGGTCCGGCGGGATGCTGCCCAGTTCTTCGTCTTCGTAGCGAACCAAGGTCTCGAACCCGACAATCGCATCCAGGTCCAGTGCGACGATGGGCTGCAGCGCCACGCGCAGCCGGCGCAGGCGGATGCCCCGCTCCACCGCGACGGCCAGGCAGGTCTCGGATTCCAGGCCTTCGAGCCGGGCGTCGCGCAGCCGCTGCTGCAGCCGCTTGCTGCCGTACATGGAGGAATCGGCGTCGCGCAGCAGCTCTTCGATGTCCGGTGCCGGGCGGTCCGAGTAGGCCAGGCCGATGCTGGCCTGCACCTGCAGCGTGCTGCCGCGGGCGGTGAGCGGGCGCGCAATCGCATCGGCTAGGCGTTCGGCGACGGCGCGGGCGTCGGCTTCGCTGGTGACATCGCGGAGCACGACGACGAATTCGTCGCCGCCGATTCGCGCGGCCACGTCTTCGTCGCGGATTTCGGAGCGGATGCGCTGCGCGGTGGCGGTCAGCAGCAGGTCTCCCACATCGTGGCCGTGCTGGTCATTGACGGCTTTGAATTCGTCCAGGTCCAGGTAGACGACGGCGATGGCCTCGCCGGGGCGACGGCTGGCATTGATCTCGGTCAGCCGGTGCCAGAGGGTGCGGCGGTTGCCCAGCCCGGTGAGCGCATCGGTGTCCGCCTGCAGCCGCAGCTCGTGCACCAGTTCGTCGTGCCGGACCATGATGCTGCCGACGTGCGCCAGTGCGTCCAGCACCTGCTCGTCTTCTTCGGTGAACTGGGCACCGCCGTTCCGGGAGGCCACCAGATAGTTGTCGCCGTCGTCATAGCGGTGCATCCGGACACCGATTTCCTTCTCCTTCGGGGCCTCCGGACGCAGGGACACCCGATCCGCCCGCACCGAGGAGCTGGCGGCGGCGAGCAGCGTTTTGTCGACTTCATCCGGGGTCCACGGCAGCTCCAGCGATGCGTCGACCAGGCCGGTAAGGCGGCGGCGCAGTTCGCGGTTGCGCAGCCAGCCCGTCACCGCCAGCGCCAGCACTGACGCGAAGACGATCAAGAACGACTGGACACCATCGCGGTTGAACTGCAGGGCGGCGTGCTGGGCGGCCAGGCACAACACCAGGTTGATGGCCAGCGTGACCAACGCCGGCGTCCAACCGATCCCGTTGCGGAAGGTGCTGCGGCGTTTGGCCGACGTGGAGAAGGCGCTTTCGACAGCAATCGCCATCAGGAAGAAGGCCAGCCAGGCGGCCACCAGGGCGATCGGCCAGACAACGCCGGCGGCATGGACACCTTGGAACACTGCCACCATCACGGCGGCTGCGAGCAGGCGGCTGATGAACCAGTAAAGTTCGGGCCAGCGCAAGCGGCGGAACACCACACGGGTGGCCAGCAGGCCGATTCCGACCACTGCCACCGTTTGGTGGAGCGGGGCAGTCAGGTCGTTGCAGACAATCACCGCGGCAGTCATCGCTGCGGTGGTCTGGCGCCGCATCAGCGGGGTGTCCACGCGCAGGTGCCACGCCAGCACCAGCATCAGCACGGAAAGCACGGATACGCTGCTCAAGCGCGGGGGAGCGGCGAACGAGGCAGCCACGACCTGCCCCAAAACCAGCAGTCCGGCCGCCGAGATGCCGGCGATGGCAGCCCACGCCAGGGCGGCCGCAGCTTTCGCGACCGTCATGATGCTGCCGGCATGCCGTTCCCCCACTTCCGCCCGCTGATGTTAACGTTTCAACTAATCCTAACCGTGGCGCATCCCGGCCGGTGGTGGACTCACCGGCTCCAGGAGGACCAAAGACTCTTAACACACGGGATCCGGGCCGGCGTCAACAACGCCGAACCCGGACCAAGTGCCAGGTGCAGCCTGCTCGGAGCGACAGGCCGCTAGTGCTTCAGCAGGCCATGCCAAAAGTTGGTGGGCCGCTGCATCTCGCCGTGCTTGGCGCCGAGCACAATGACCGTTCCGGCAAGGGCGGGAATGGTCCATTGCAGCAGCTTGAGCTGCTTCTGTGCCGCCTTCAGCTCCGGCGAGGCCGAGGGTGAGGGTTCCGTCGCACCCTGGGCACCTTCTTCAGCCATTTTCTCCACCTTCTTGCCCAGCATGCCCGCATAAAGGGTGACGGCTGCGCCGGCCAAGGTCACCACCGTTTTAATCACGGTCATCCGCATCACCCCTTCCTGCTTCATCAGCCGGCCCTTGTTTCCGGCCAGCAGGGGCAGTCCGGAGGCAAGGTGCGCTGCGAAAGCAGCGGTTTGGACAGGGGCCCACTTCATCCATCCAACGCTGGACAACCGGGTGCGTTCGCGGGGATCCTGGGCGGCAGCTGCCGCACCGTTAAGACCAACCGCCCCCATGAGTGAACCGCCGAACCAAGCCGCGGCAGTGAGGTCGTGCACAGAACGGGCCAAGAGATTGCCTGACATTTGCTGACTCCTCATGTACGTGGTGATGTCGCCGTGCGGCTTTTGCCACCGGCCATAGCTTGACCTAGAGGTCGACGGGAGGTCGTGAGGCTTTTGCCACCGGCCATAGCTCGACCAAGAGGTCGACGAGAGGCCGAGCGGCTGTTGCCACCGGCCATAGCTCGACCTAGAGGTCGACGAGTTCGTTTTTTCCGACATCGTTCGCCTGCTTCCCTGTGACCATGCCCTTGGCCAGCTTGAACAGCGTGGCTACCTTGGGGGAATCCGGTTTCCAGTATTCGGCCGTGTGTGCCTCAACGTGGATTAAAGCAACCGCCGGGTCGTCCTTGCCGTTTTTGAACCACGGTTCCATCTTGGGGCTCCACAGTTCGTCGATTTTCGCCTGGTCGCGGACGATTTTGGCCGTGCCCGAGATGGACAGGTAACCGTCGGACCCGCTGATCGAGACGTTGACGTGGGGGTTGCCCCGGATCTCCTCGGCTTTCGGCGAAGGATCCTGTGTGACGAACCAGAGGTCGCCGTCAAACTCGGCTTCCTGCAGTGCCAGCGGGCGGCTGTACAGCTGGCCGCTGGCGTTGACCGTGGTGAGGACGCCGATATCCGCGTCCTTCAGAATTTTCGCTACTTCCTTGCGTCCTTCATCATCGTTCGCCATGGAACCACCTTCCGTGTCGGGTGCAGGGATTCCTCAGCATACTGACTAATTTCGACGAGGCCAATGGCTGTTCGGTGCGTGAGACGGGTCGGCGAAGGAGGGGATTCCGGTCCGTGGCCTCAGTGTGGCCGGTCGTCTGACAGCCGCCCCATCCTGATGAACAAGGGGGCGGCTGTCAGTTGCCGGCGGGGTCGGGCCCTCGCCGGGGCCTAGGGGGTGCGGGCGCCGGCGAGCAGTTCGTCCAGCCGTTCGTAGCCTTCGCTCATGCCGCTTTCCATGCCGGACTGGGCCATGCCGTCGCGCGCTTCCTGCGAGGGATAGACGGAGTGGCCAATGAGCTTGCAGCGTCCGCTACCCAGGTCCTCGAACGTCATGTACTCGATGCTCACAACGTCCGGGTAGCCGGCGAACTCGAACGTCTGGACGGCGAATTCGTTCTCGCGGACCGTGTGGAAGACGCCGCTGAAGGCGTATTCAACGCCGTCGGGGCCAGTGTGGAGGTAGCGGTAGCTGCCGCCGGTGCGGAAATCGTAATGATCGATGTCCATCTTCATGCCCCGGGGGCCCAGCCACTGCTTGATGAGGTCGGGGTCCTGGTGGGCGCGGAAGACGTCGGCGACGGGATAGTCGAACTCTCGTTCCGTTTCAATAAACGGGGCCCCGTCCGGGACGGTGACTTTGAGGGCGTTGCTCATGATGCGTCCTTGGATAGTTGGCTGAGCACGGCGTCCAGTCCGCGGTACTGTGCCTCACGAACCAGCCTGTACTGGTCGATCCACGCAGTCAGCGCTTCGAGCCGTGCGGCGTTCAGGTGGACGGGTCGGCGCTGGGCATCCCGGCTGCGGGTGACCAATTCTGCCTGCTCGAGGACCTGGATGTGCTTCGAGACCGCCTGCTTGGTGATTTCGAAGGGCTCGGCCAGTTCGTTGACCGTTGCCGGTCCGCGACTGAGCCGGGCAATGATGCGGCGGCGGGCCGGATCCGCTAGGGCCATGAAGGCCCGGTCGAGGAGCGCCTCGTCGCTGCTATCGCTCACGGTATTCAACTCTTCCCTTGATCAACCTTTCGGTTGATTACAAGCTACTCCTGCAGTGCGTCGCGGTCAAGGGGACGCAGGGCCCGCTGCCGCGCTTCGGTGAACAGGCCGTGCGAAAAGGCACCGTGAGCGCACGCGCCTGGGACGAAACGGTTTCAGCGCCGCACTCGATGACGGCCGCGGCCTGATGGTGTTCCTGCTGCCGAGGGGTTCTCAGCAGAGGTGATCCTGCACGCCGGCACCGCGCTCCCGCTTATCGCGGTCCGTGAGCAGGACTTCCTGGACGACGGCGGAACCTCGGTCGTGTGGGCCGCCGCGCCGGCCGCAGTCGCACCGGCGCACTGGTGCCTCCGCCGCCGGCCGGAGAAGGCGGGAGGAGTGCAAGCCCGGCATCCGGGACCACCTTCCTCCTGGCCCGTCGGTAAGCTGCCAAGCCGGAAGTGGAGCGACGGCGGCGCGCTGCCACGGGTTTGTCTTCCCGTAGATTGGGCCCGAACACCAGCACCACAAAGGGGGCAAAGGCGAGTACGAGATCGACGACGAAAAGGGTGACTTCCATGGCCAGCTCCTGCCCTTGGATTTAGGGTAGGCGTCGGACGGCCGGCACACAATGGGTTGAGACGCCCACCGGGATCGGGGACGACAAGGCCTCGCGTCACCCTTCCTGTGCAGGCATCCGGCGGCGGCAGGCGGTCACCAAGTCGGCTGCCCTGCACTCGAGGCACAGGCGTTTTGTGCTGAGATGCGAGGGTTCGGCAAGGCCTGAGCGGAGCGCCAAGGGCGGACCGGTACCGGGCGTCACGTCACCGTGACGTGGCCGTTCTCGACGTCCCAGCGGGTGTCCAGCCGGACGTTTTCCAGCAGCCGGCGGTCGTGGGAGACCAGCAGCAGGGTCCCGTCGTAGCTGTCCAGTGCGTGCTCCAGCTGTTCGATGGCGGGCAGGTCCAGGTGGTTGGTGGGTTCGTCGAGGACCAGCAGGTTCACGCCGCGGGCCTGCAGGAGCGCAAGGGC
>NZ_JBNHHB010000096.1:0-19295 GCF_059091905.1 Arthrobacter sp. Dra40 | reverse complement strand
GAGGGTCGGCCACGTACATTTCGCCTAGGCCTGTGAAATAGCCGTAGGACACCTCCTGGCCTCCGTTGGCTGTGGAGAGCCAGTCGCATTGACGTTGCGCCAATTGCTGCGCCTCCGCACTGTCGGCAGCGACTCCGGCCTTGCCGGCGGCGACCCAGTCGGACAGCAACTGACTGGATTGCTTCATCCAGGTCTTCCGCTCGGCGTCGGACATTCCGCGCCACCACGTGTCGCCTTTTGCATACGCGTCCTTCCCCCAGCGCGCTTCAACCTCCTCCTTGTATTGGGTGTTGTCGAATCCGTCGAACATTTCATCCGCCATGAGGTCTTCGCCCCTTTCTGTCTTGTCGATGGTGGACTGCACCGAAGCAATCTGCTTCTGCAGCCGATCACGCTCCTGTATGAGCAGTTCCAGGTGGCCGCGCAGGGCCCCTGAAGCGTCCCGCGTGCCAGCCAGCACCTTGGCAATCTCCGGCAGTCCCAACCCGAGCTGACGCAAAAGCAGGATGCGTTGCAGCCGAACCAGGGCCTCGCCGTCGTAGTAGCGGTAGCCGTTGTGGCCGACGCGGCTCGGGACAAGCAGGCCGACCTCCTGGTAATGACGCAGAGCCCTGCTGGTCGTGCCGGCGGCCTTGGCGACTTCCTGGATGGCGTACTCAGTCGTCGCAGCATGCGGTGCTATTCCCATGCCCACCACTATGACGGTTGACGCAACGTCAATGTCAACGGCGTAATGGCTCGGGACGGACGTCGGGAGAATCTCCCATCAGGCCGCTGATCATGACGCCCCAGGCCGTGCACGGGCAACGGCCGGCGCAGACAGGAGCGATCCGGCGGGATAGCATCGGCACGTGCACGCAGACCGGCCGGCAGATTCTCCCCGAGGCAGCGGCGGCAGGACACGCGGGGCCCAAGAGCGCAAGGCAGCGGGCGGGGGCCGCGACATCAAGTTGCCGGTTCGGCTGGCATTGTTCCTGGCGTTGCTGGCCGGAGTGGGATTGGCCATGCAGAGCCGCCTGAACAGCCAATTGGGGGTGGAACTGCAGGACCGCGTGGGAGCAGCCTTGGTCAGCTTTGGCACGGGCTTCGCGGCAGTAGCGCTTTTTGCGCTTGTGCGGCCGGCCGTTCGGCGAAGACTGCGCGCCGTTCCAGGGTTGCTGCGGCAGCGCGTGTACCCGCGCTGGTACCTGCTGGCCGGCGTCATCGGGGCCTTCTACGTCTTCGCGCAGGCTGCAACAGTCGGACCGATCGGATTGTCGCTGTTTACCATCGCCATTGTCACCGGCCAAATGGCTTCCGGCTTGCTGATGGACCGGTGGGGAATCGGTGCAGGCCGGAAAATCGAGATCAGCAGCGCCAGGCTCACTGGTGCCGCACTGGCTTTCGTGGCTGCGATCCTCGCCGCGAGTGCCCACTTCGGATCCTCCAAGGCAGTGGGACCGCTGGTGCTGTTCATGCTGATCCCGCTGGTGTCGGGGTTGCTGCAGAGCGTCCAGCAAGGTGTCCTGGGCCAGGTCGGAACAGCGCACGGCAGCGCGGTGATTTCGACGTTGCTGAACTTTGGTGTGGGAACCGTCGCGCTGCTCGCCGTCTGGGCCATCCAGGCAGTAATCATCAGGCAGGCCAACCTCCTGACCGGGCAGTGGTGGCTGTATCTGGGCGGTCCGCTCGGCACCCTGATCCTGGCCTCAGCAACCGTCTGCGTGGCCAGCACGGGCGTGCTGCTGATGACGCTGACCGTGATCGGCGGACAGCTGGTCGGGGCGCTGGCCTTGGATATCCTCTGGCCGTCCGCGGGCAGCATGGTCGGGCCCCAAACCCTCATGGGCATCGCGCTGACCGGCGCGGGACTGCTCATAGCCGCCCGGGCTGGCCGCCGACCCAAGGCCGGCTGACTGGCTCCAGCCCCTGTACGCGTGCGGGCTGACCCGCGGAGCGATCCTCAGCCAGGAACCTGCCGCTGGTGGAGGGCTACCATAAGCCAATGGACGACGGCGGTGCCTCCTTCGGTCAGGTGCGCTCGGTCGGCGGGACGGACCCGGAGAGCCGCGCGGCGCTGGCTGTCCTGCAGATGTTGCAGGACTTGGAGCCATGGCTGGGCAGGGGCGAGGCCGCCGTCGAGCCGGGGTCGCAGCTGGCGATGTTGGACGGTCAATTCGCCGCTGCCCAAAGCGTGAGCAGCCTGCTGCGGCAGGCCCTGGCGGCGGCGACGGACAACGTGCTGGCGCTGCGCCGGTTGTTGTTCGAGGAGGAGGGGAGCAGGAGGGGCGCGCAGGGCAAGACGAGCCCGGGGAGCAGCAGGCAGCAAAGTATCGGTTGCACACGCACTCGCCGTATTCGCTGGTGCGAACCATTATCGAGTGCACTTCCACGGTGCTGTGGGCACTCCAGCCGGAAGAGGGACACGAGCGGGCTCGGCGTACCTTGGTCCTCATTGCCCGCGACGTCTTCAACGCAGCCTCGTTCTGGGATGCGTATCTGGCCGATTTCCGGCCCGAGCAGCACGCGCGGGCGATGGAGTACTTCACCGGCCTGCGGCTCACGGTCAACGAGGCCGCTGAATCCCTGCAGCTGCCGCCGGTTTTCGCCCCGAAGACTGACGGTTCCTGGGGTTATGCCACCAAGAACCGTACGCAGACCTCCATCCTCAAGGACCTGCGGGAGGAGGGCCTCCCGCCGTCGCTCATGTACGTGTGGCAGTTTTGCAGCGGTCGTTCGCACGGGCTGGAGTGGGCGAACACCGAGGGTGCCCGCTATCCGGATCCGTTCAGCGACTCCGGGACGGAGGAGTTCCGGCCCGGGAGCATGGAGCAGTTGCGGCGGATGTGCGAGGTGTCGCTGAACCTCGTGCCGCGGGCCTGGGAGATCTTCGACCTGCAGCGCCGGGTATGGCCATTGCTGTAACCCGGGAGTCAGCGGTAGGAACGGTGCAGGTTCTCCTTGCTGGAGGCGCCGGTGGGTTGCTCGGAAATCCATGGGCCGGTGCCTTCGGACGGATCCAAGGCGCCGGCTTCAAACCACGTGTAGTCTCCGGCGAGCACGCGCCGGGCGAACTTCCCGTCGCTCGTGTCGGTATTGCTCCAGAGTTCGCGGAAGAGTTCGCGGATCCGGAGCCTGGACTGCAGGCAAAAAGCGTCCGCCAACTCATAGGCAGACTTGCCCTGCGCCGGGTCCTGGCTGCGCAGCATCTCGGCATGGCTGCAGCAGGCTGCCATGGCAAAAAGCTCGGCACCGATATCCACGATCCTGCCTAGAAAGGCCTGCCGCTTCTCCAACCCGGCCTGCCATCGGCCCATCCCGAGGAACGTCTGCCGGGCCAGCCGCCGGGAGGACCGCTCGATGAAGCGCAGGTGCCGCGCCAACGGACCGAAGTTGTTGAAGGCCCGCGGATTCAGGCCCGGGCCGGAGAGCAGTTCGGGAAGCCACTTCGCGTAGAAGCCGCTGGCACCCAAGGCCGCCTTCGCCCTGGCCTGGACAGTGGCACCGGGCGAGGCCAAGTCTCCGGCCGCCGAGAGGTGCGCGTCCACCGCTTCCCGGGCAATCAGCAAATGCATGATCTCGGTGGAACCTTCAAAGATCCGGTTGATCCGCATATCACGCAGCAACTGTTCGGCTGGAACAGCACGCTCGCCACGGGCAGCCAGTGACTGGGCTGTTTCATAGCCCCGGCCGCCTCGGATCTGGACCAACTCGTCGGCGATTTTGTAGGCGAACTCGCTGGACCACAGCTTGGCCAGCGCAGCTTCAATCCGAACGTCTTTCATCCCGGCGTCGGCCAGTCCGGCAGAGAGCTCAAAGACTGCGTTAAGAGCGAAGGAGCTAGCGGCGATGAAAGCGATTTTCTTACCCACAGCTTCATGCTTGCCTACGGGTTTGCCCCACTGCACGCGGGCGTTGGACCATTCGCGGGCGATCTTCAACGACCACTTGCCGCTGGCGGCGCAGAGCGCCGGGATGGAGAGCCGGCCGGTGTTCAGCGTGGTCAAGGCGATCTTGAGCCCCTGCCCTTCACGGCCCAAACGGTTGGCCGCGGGGACGCGGACGTTGTCGAAACGGGTCACGCCGTTTTCGATTCCCCTCAGGCCCATGAAACTGTTGCGGTTTTCCACCGTGATGCCCGGGGAATCCGCTTCCACCACAAAGGCGGAGATGCCGCCGCGCTGGCCGTCATGCTCCGGGACCTTGGCCATCACCACCACTAGTTCTGCGATCACGCCATTGGTGGTCCACAATTTGCAGCCGTTGAGCAGGTACGCGCCGCCGTCCTCCGTGGGCGTGGCGGTGGTACCCAGCCGCGCAGGGTCGGATCCGACGTCAGGCTCTGTGAGCAGGAAGGCCGTCACGGCGCCGGCTGCACAGCGCGGCAGGTATTCACGCTTCTGCTCCTCGGAGCCAAAGACCTTCACCGGCTCCGGAACCCCGATGGACTGGTGGGCCGACAGCAGCGCGCCAAGCGAAGGATGCACGGACCCCAGCAGCATCAGGGCACGGCCGTAGTACAGCAAGGACAATCCAAGGCCGCCGTATTCGACCGGGATCTTCATGCCGAACGTGCCCAGCTCGGCCAAGCCCGCCAAGTACTCATCCGGAATTTTCGCGTCGCGCTCGATCCGCCCCCCGTCCAGGGTACG
Organism: Arthrobacter sp. Dra40; assembly: GCF_059091905.1. NCBI lineage: Bacteria > Bacillati > Actinomycetota > Actinomycetes > Micrococcales > Micrococcaceae > Arthrobacter > Arthrobacter sp. Dra40. The sequence continues at coordinate 14,664 of NZ_JBNHHB010000096.1, read as the reverse complement.
GGCGTAGGCCTCCAGCTTCTCCAGGAACGACTCGCCGGCCTCACGCTCCTGCGGTTTCGGCAGCGGATGCGGATGGATCAACTCCAGGTCAAAGCGGCCCATGTAGAGGCCCTTGGCGAAACTTGGCCGTTTCCATTCGGTCTCGCGGGCTGCTTCTGCGAGTTCGCGCGCTTCCCGCTCGCCGGTCTCCGCCGGTCCGGCTGTCCCTGCTTCGGCCGGCAACGGTCCGGCGGCGGGCGCCGAGCCGGCGCTGGCAGTTTTCTGATCGGTCTCGGCGCTCATGGCGGTCCCCTTCGACGCGGGCCCGCCGGGCTCCGGGCCCTGTGCTGTCCCCTTATGTTACTTCCCAGTAGCGCTTTTGCCGAGGGGGCAACCAGGGGACCGGGAATATCCTCGAAAGCCTGAAGCTTCAAGTATTTAGACACTGCAAGCTACCCCGGGAGCACCATGGATTTCGGCATCTTTACCTTCGGCGAATTGACGCGCGGCACTGGAGGGGAGGCGCTGTCGCCGCGCCAACGGCTGGAGGAACTGGTCCAGCTGGCCAAAATCGCCGATCAGGCAGGCATTTCCTTCCTGGGGCTCGGTGAACACCACCGCAAGGACTTCGCACTTTCGGCACCGGAAATCGTTCTGGCTGCCATTGCCCGCGAAACCACTAACCTCCGCCTGGCCACCGCAGTGACAGTGCTGTCCACGCAGGACCCGGTGCGTCTGTTCGAGCAGTTCGCCACGCTGGACCTGCTCTCCGGGGGACGGGCGGAAATCATTGCCGGCCGAGGCGCCTTCACCGAGTCCTATCCGCTCTTCGGGTATGACACGGCGGACTACGACGGACTGTTCGAAGAAAAGCTTCAGCTGCTGCTGACGGCACGGGACCAAGAGAACCTGAGCTGGAACGGCACCTACCACCACAGCATTCCGGGCATGGACGTCTCGCCGCGGCCGCTGCAGGAGAGCCTTCCGGTCTGGGTGGGCGTGGGCGGCACGCCTTCTTCCTTCGAACGGGCCGGACGGTTAGGGCTGCCGCTGTACCTCGCGCTGCTCTCCGGCCCGCAGCACTTCGTCCGGCACATTGAGTACTACCGTGAATCCGCAGCCGCGCACGGGCACGACCCGGCCGTGCTGCCGGTGGGAACGGGCGGACACTTCTTCGTCGCTCCGACCTCCCAACAGGCACGCGACACGTTCTACCCGTACTACCGCGCATATTTCGAGCAGAACATGCCCCGCCCGGCCGGGCATTTCCCGCGTGAGACCTTCGAAGCGTGGGCCGGCCCGGGCGGGGGCCTGCTCGCCGGGAGCCCGCAGGAAGTGATTGACAAGATCATGGAGCAGTACCAACTGTTCGGCCACGACCGCTACATGGCCCAAGTGGGCCTCGGCGGGCTGCCGTTTGCGGACACCGCGCGGTCCATCGAACTGCTGGCCACGGAAATCATGCCGGTGATCCAGCGGGAGACGCATCCGGCCAAGCAGCCCTAGCGCCCTGCTCGGCTGATGCTGTGTGCTGCAGAATCGCCGTGGCGCAGGCCGCCGGCTGCTCCCAGTGCACCATGTGCCCGGCGTCCCGAACGGAGACGTGGCGCCACCGGGAGTGCCGGGCCAGGAAATCAGTGACGGCGGACGGTGTCCGCGTGGGGTCCTGTGCCCCGGTGACCACCAGCGTGGGTGCCGCAACCAGAGCGGCAACCTCGGGGGCCGCGCCGGCTAGTCCCGCGGGCAGGCTTTGGCGTACGACGGCGGGGTTCCTCCGGAAGGGAGCCCGGAACATTTCGCGGTCCCCACCCTGCGGTTCGATGCCGTTGCGGAACCAGGCGCCGATGAGTTCGTCGGCGGCCGCAAGGTCGGTTTCCGGGGTGGAGGTTTCCCCACCGAACAGCTCCGTCAGCTTGCTGATGGTTGCAGCCGAGGGTGCCACCGGAACCATCCCTATCAGGGTGAGCGACGCCGTCGTGCGCGGGAAGCGCGCCGCTATGGTGGCGGCGATGTTTCCGCCCAAGGAGTGCCCCACCCAGTGCACCGGCGCGCCGTCGAGCCGCCCGGCCAGGGCCGAAGCGGCGTTCTCCACCGTCCAGTCATAGCCTGCGGGCAGATCGGTGCCGTAACCGGGAAGGTCCGGGAGGGCAACGTCGCGGCCACCAGCGCAGAGCCGGTCGGCCAGCGGCTTCCAGTAGCCGGTGGAGCAGGCCCAACCGTGCAGCAGGACGATCGGATGAGTCATGGGTAGATTATGCCCGGCGGGCAGGCCAGGAAGCTTTTAGTGCCTCGGCGGGCCGGTTCAACCGAAGTCCCGGGCTCCGTATTAGCCTGTTTTCAGCGGCCGGATTCGTCCGCCGGGGACAGGGAGTTGGTGCGTGTGATCGTCAACGGCAAGGTGTCGTTCTGGTATGCGGCCGGCGGATTGCCCGAGCCGGGGCCTGCGCTGCCGGGGGACACCACGGCGGATGTTGCCGTGGTGGGAGCGGGCTACACCGGGCTGTGGACGGCTTATTACCTTAAGAAGGCCCGGCCCGAGCTGGACGTTGTGGTGCTCGAAAGCCGGTTCGCAGGGTACGGCGCTTCGGGCCGGAACGGTGGCTGGCTGACCAACAGCATGACGGGCGGGCGGGACAGCTACGCCGCCAGCCACGGACGGGAGCTGACGGGGCGGTTCCAGACCCTGCTGAACGAGACCGTCGACGAGGTTATCCGGGTGGCCGGGGTGGAAGACATCGACGCCGACATCCACAAGGGCGGCGAACTCATCGTGGCGCGTAATCGGGCGCAGATGCAGCGGCTGAAGGCCTGGGCCGCGGCGGAAGCCGAGTGGCCGGAGGCCGGCGCCCGGCTGCTGGACGCTGGGGAGACCAGCGAGCGCATCGCGGTTGACCGTGCAGCGGGTGCGCTGTTCCAGCCTCACTGCGCGAGGATCCAGCCGGCCAAGCTGGTCCGCGGGCTGGCCGAGGCGGTGCGGCGCCTGGGCGTGCGGTTGTACGAAGGCACGAGCGTCACCGACATCCTTCCCGGCCAGGCCCGCACGGACCGCGGGACCGTGCAGGCGCGCTACATCCTCAGGGCCATCGAGGGCTTCACCGCCGGGCTGAAGTCGGCGCACCGGGACTGGCTGCCCATGAACTCCTCGCTCGTTGTCACCGAACGGCTGCCGAACAAGGTCTGGGCCGAGATCGGTTGGGGCGAGGCCGAGGCCCTGGGCGACATGGCCCATGCCTACATGTACGCCCAACGCACCGCGGACGGACGGATCGCGCTGGGCGGGCGCGGTGTTCCCTACCGCTATGGCTCCAGACTGGACGCCGACGGCGCGACACAGCCGAAAACCATCGTGCAGCTGACCGAGGTCCTGCACTCGATGTTCCCGGCGACCCGCTCGGCCCCGATTGAACATGCCTGGTCCGGCGTGCTTGGCGTCCCGCGCGACTGGAAGGCCACCGTGGGCCTGGATCCGGGAACCGGCCTGGGGTGGGCCGGCGGCTATGTGGGAACCGGTGTTGCGGCCACCAACCTGGCCGCCCGAACCCTGCGCGACCTTGTCCTCGATCCAGACAGCGAGTTGACACGCATGCCGTGGGTGAACCGCCGGGTGCGGCGCTGGGAAAGGGAACCGCTGCGCTGGATCGCGGTAAAGGCCATGTACGCCGCCTACCACGCGGCTGACCGAGCCGAGGACGGCAAGCTGACATCGACGTCCCTGGTGGCCCGGATCGCGGACAAGGTCTCCGGCCGGAACTGATGCCAACGCTGCGGCGGGGCAGTGGCGAAGCCTCATGACGACGGCGGGTGGCTGGTTTCAGCCACCCGCCGCCTCAACGTTCCAAGGTCGGGCTGGCTCTCCCTGGGGATCCGGGGCGTGGTCAGAGGTGGTTCAGGCCCTCCACCAGCACGGAACGCAGGATCTGCTCAATCTGGTCGAACTCTCGCTGGCCAATGGTCAGCGGCGGAGCCAACTGGACCACGGGGTCTCCCCGGTCATCGGCGCGGCAGTACAGGCCCGCGTCGAACAGCGCATTGGACAGGTAGCCGCGCAGCAGGTGCTCCGACTCTTCGTCGTTGAACGTCTCCTTGGTGGCCTTGTCTTTAACCAGCTCGATCCCGTAGAAGTAGCCTTCGCCGCGGACATCGCCAACGATCGGCAGGTCCAGCAGCTTCTCCAAGGTCCGGCGGAAGGCCGGAGCGTTCTCCTTGACGTGGTTGTTCAGGCCTTCGCGTTCGAAGATGTCCAGGTTGGCCATGGCGACAGCGGCCGACACCGGATGTCCGCCAAAGGTGTAGCCGTGGTAGAACGTCGTGTCACCGTGCTTGAACGGTTCGAACAGCCTGTCGGAGGCGATCATCGCTCCAATCGGCGAGTAGCCGCTGGTCATGCCCTTGGCGCAGGTGATCATGTCCGGCACATAGCCGAAGTCGGTCGAGGCGAACATCGAGCCGATCCGGCCGAAGGCGCAGATGACCTCGTCGGAAACCAGCAGGACGTCGTACTCGTCGCAGATTTCGCGTACCCGCTCGAAGTAGCCCGGCGGCGGCGGGAAACAACCGCCGGAGTTCTGCACGGGTTCCAGGAACACGGCGGCAACCGTGTCCGGGCCCTCAAACTCGATGGCCTCGCCAATCCGGTCCGCAGCCCAGCGGCCGAAGGCTTTCGGATCTTCCAAGCCGGCCGGGGCGCGGTATTGGTTGGTATTGGGGACACGGAAAGCCCCGGGCACCAGCGGTTCGAAGGGTGCCTTCATGTCCGGAATGCCGGTGATGGACAGCGCGCCCTGCGGGGTGCCGTGATACGCGACGGCGCGCGAAATGACCTTGGTCTTGTTCGGCTTGCCCTGCAACTTGAAATACTGTTTGGCCAGCTTCCACGCCGATTCCACGGCCTCGCCGCCGCCGGTGGTGAAGAAGACGCGGTTCAGATCGCCGGGGGCATGGTGGGCCAGGCGTTCGGCCAGTTCGATGGCAGCCGGGTGGGCATAGGACCACAGCGGCATAAACGCCAGCTCCTTGGCCTGGCGTGCTGCGGCCTGCGCCAGTTCCTCGCGGCCATGGCCCACCTGGACCACGAAGAGCCCGGCAAGGCCGTCGATGTATTCGCGGCCCTGGTCATCGTAGATGAGATGGCCTTGGCCCCGGGTAATCACCGGTACGTTGCCGCCGGCAACCAGCGGTGAGTGGCGGGCCATGTGCATCCACAGGTGGTCGCGGGCAGCTTGCTGGCGGTCCGTGCCCATCGGCGTGGTGTAGGTCCGGCGCATCGGGGCGTCGGTGGTGGTGCCGGCGGGTGTGCCTTGGCCCGGGATGCTGGTGCTTGGCGATGCTGATGTCTGTGTCATCGGGTTCCCCAGTTGTATTCCTGCTTGCGCAGGGAGAGATACATGAATGTTTCGGTGCTCAGGACACCGGGAATGTCGCGGATCTGGTTGACCAGCCGCAACAAATCCTGGTCGTTTTCGCAAATGACTTCGGCCAGAATGTCGAAGGAGCCCGCGGTCACCAGACAGTAGTCAACCTGGTCCAGTGCAGCGATCTTGTCCGACACTTCCAGCAAATCGGCGGCGGTTTTGATGCCCAGCATGGCCTGCCGCGCGAAGCCCAGCTGCAGCGGATCGGTGACGGCAACGATCTGCATAATGCCGGAGTCGATCAGCTTCTGGACCCGCTGCCGCACGGCTGCTTCGGAGAGGCCGACTGCCTTTCCGATGGCAGCGTAAGAACGGCGGCCGTCTTCCTGCAGTTGCTCGATGATGGCTTTGGAGACATCGTCAACGGCAGCGCTGTGGCTGGTGCTGTTGGGGCCATGCCCGGCACTGGGCAGCAAGGTCAAGCGTGTTCACCTCCTGTGCGCCTTCACCGCCACCGGCGGGATTGGTAGCTATTGAATCCGTTGTTTTAGCGAAGCGCAAGTACCGGATTCGAAAAGATTCGGCGCTGAGGCTATCGAAATACGAAGATCTTGAGGCTACTATCTGTTGTGAAGCGGCTCACAGCGGCTTCATTGCCGGTTCGGTCCGTCTTCACAGTGCATACTTCGCGGGTGCACCGGGTGGCGGGCGGGGTAATCGGATCCGAGGAGGCAGTTCCGCTTCGGATTCCGTTGTGTAACCAAAAATTTACAACTGAAACTATTGTCGGGGTCTCCCGGTGTCTGTCAGTATCGACGCACCAGCGAGGTCCAATCCGTCAACAGGGGAGCATCAGATGCCGAAACGACTACCTGAAGATCCACGCCTGCGACGTCTCATCGCTGCGCAAATGTCCCGCCGGAACGTCCTCATGGGCGCCGGTGGACTGACATTGGCCGGGCTGCTCGCCGCGTGTGGCACGGGTGGCACCGGAACCCCGGCCAACACCGGGTCCGCAGGCGGGCTGGCCCCTGCAAAAGACCTCTCGGACCAGGAAAAGGAAGTTAATTGGGCCAACTGGACCCTGTACCTGGATTATGACGACTCCACCCAGACCTACCCGTCGCTGGAGGCGTTTACCAAGAAGACCGGCATCAAGGCCAACTACTCCGAGGACATCGACGGTAACGACACCTACTTCGGGAAGGTCCAGGGCCAGCTCGCCGCCGGCCAAGACATCGGACAGGACATCATCACGCTCACCGACTGGATGGCAGCCCGCCTCATCCGGTTGGGTTACACACAGGAACTGGACCACGCGAACATCCCGAACGCGGACAATCTGCTGGAAACCCTCAAGAACGTGGACTTTGATCCGGGCCGGAAGAACTCCCTGACCTGGCAGTCCGGCTATGCCGGCATCGCCTGGAACAAGGAAGCCGTTCCCGGCGGACTGCGCACCGTAGGCGACTTGTGGAAGCCCGAGCTCAAGGGCCGTGTGGAAGTCCTCGACGAGATGCGCGACACCATGGGCTTGCTCATGCAGGAAAACGGAGTGGATATTTCCGGCGACTGGGGAACCAAGGAATACGACGCTGCGCTGGAAGTTCTGCAGAAGCAGATATCCAGCGGCCAGATCCGCCAGGTGAAGGGCAATTCGTACAAGGAAGACCTGATTTCGGGTGACGCGCTGGCAGTGATCTGTTGGTCCGGCGACATCACGCAGCTGAACTTCGAACAGGGCGATAAGTGGGAATTCGCGCTTCCCGAAGCCGGCGGTACGTTGTGGTCCGACAACCTGATGGTGCCCATCGGCTCGCCGCACAAGAAGAACGCGGAAGCCCTGATGGACTTTTACTACGATCCCGTGAACGCGGCGACAGCCGCGGCCTATGTGAATTACATCTGCCCGGTGCAGGGGGCCAAGGAAGCCATGGAGAAAATTGATCCGGACCTGGTGGACAATCCGCTGATCTTCCCGACCGAGGAGGACCTGGCCAAGGTGAAAGCCTTCCGCAGCCTTGACCCGGAAGAGGAAACCGATTTCGGCAACCGGTTCCAGCAGGCGATCGGCAACTGATGACGCAGGCACCCGTGAGGACAGAAACCGGCAGCGCACTGGGCGAAGACAGCGGGGCCGATTTGGTCCTTTCCTCAGTCACCAAACGGTTCGGGGACTTCGTAGCTGTTGATGCCCTGGACCTGACCATTCCGGCAGGACAGTTTTTTGCCTTGCTCGGTCCCTCCGGCTGCGGCAAGACCACGACGTTGCGGATGGTGGCCGGGCTGGAACAGCCGACGTCCGGCAGCATCAGCATTGGCGGCAAGGACATCAGCAAGTCCGGCGCGCATCAGCGGCCGGTCAACACGGTGTTCCAGAACTACGCGCTGTTTCCACACATGAGCGTGCTCGACAATGTGTCGTTCGGGCTGCGTCGGCGCAAGATCCGCGATGCCCGGGAGCAGGCCAAGGCTGCGCTGGAGCTGGTGGAGCTCTCGCATCTTGCCGCCCGGCGGCCGGCCCAGCTTTCCGGCGGCCAGCAACAGCGGGTGGCGCTTGCCCGCGCGATCGTCAACCAGCCGGCGGTGCTGCTGCTGGATGAGCCGCTGGGCGCACTGGACATGAAACTGCGCCGGCAAATGCAGGTGGAACTGAAGAAGATCCAGACCGAGGTCGGGCTTACCTTCGTCCACGTCACCCACGACCAGGAGGAAGCCATGACGATGGCGGACACAGTGGCCGTGATGAATGCCGGCAGGGTGGAGCAGATGGGCGCTCCCCGCGAACTCTATGAGCTGCCGCGCACCGTTTTCGTGGCCAACTTCCTGGGCAAGTCCAATCTGGTCGCCGGTGAGATCGTCGAGGACCGCGGTGACGCCGTCGTCGTCAATGCCAACGGCAACAGGCTGGCCGTGCTCAAGGACCGGGCCACGGTGCACCGCGGCAAGGCGCTGATCGGCATCCGCCCCGAGAAACTGAAGATGATGTGGCCGCACGACGCGCCGGACGATGCCGCCAACGTCCTGCACGGCACGGTGCTTGACACCTCGTTCACCGGAGTCAGCACCGAGTATCTGGTGGAGGTGGCCGGCATCGGCACGGTGGGAGTCTTCAGCCAGAACCATGGCCAGCAGCTGGCTCAACCCGGCGACGCAGTGGTGCTCAGCTGGGACACCGAACATGCCTTCGGGCTGGACGGCGCCGAGGACACCCATTACGGGGCGCCCGAGGACGGCGACTGATGAGTGCCCTGGCCACCGCGGACCAGACACCACTGCCGCCCACTGGGCGCGGCACTGGCGAGTTGAAGGCGGAACGCCGCCGGGGTCGGATGGGATATTGGCTGATCCTGCCGGGCTTCTTCTTCCTGCTGCTGTTCTTCGTACTCCCGGTGTTCTCCCTGCTCGCGACCTCGCTGTACACCAAGCCGCCCGGAGCAGACATTGGCCAATTCGCTCCGGCACTGGAATTCAACAACTACCTGCGGGTGCTGGGCAGCTACTGGCCGGAACTGCTGCGTTCCTTCGGATTCGCGCTGATCGCCACCACGGCGGCGCTGCTGATCGGCTACCCGATGGCGTACCTGATAGCGGTCCGACTGCGCGGACACGGTTTGCTGCGGGGCATCCTGTTGGTGCTCATCATTGCCCCGTTCTTCACGAGCTTCATTCTGCGCACGCAAGCGTGGAAGCAGATCCTGGCAGATGAGGGCCCGGTGGTCGCCGTGCTCCGGACGTTCGCGCTGCTGCCGGACGATGGGCGGCTTACGGCCACCGCATTCGCCGTCGTCTGCGGCCTGACCTACAACTTTCTCCCGTTCATGGCCCTGCCCATCTACGCCAACCTGGAACGGTTGGACATCCGGCTGATTGAGGCAGGCAGTGACCTCTACGCGAACGGCTTCACCACATTCCGGACCGTCACGTTGCCGCTGTCGATGCCCGGCGTGGTGGCCGGAACGCTGCTGACGTTCATTCCGGCGACCGGCGACTACATCAATGCTTCGCTGCTGGGCAACAACCAGAACACGACCATGATCGGGCAGGTCATCGACTCACGGTTCTTCCGGGTGGTCGACTATCCGGGGGCTTCGGCACTGTCCTTCGTGCTGATGCTGGCCATCCTGGCCTTGGTCTTCACCTACGTCCGCCGCTTCGGCACCAAAGAACTGCTGTAGGGGGCACACCGTGAAAAACTCCTTCGGGCGCTGGCTGGTCCCTGTGTTCGGCGGGCTGGCGTTCGTCTTCCTGCTGGTCCCAATTGCCTACGTCTTCGTTTTCTCCTTCAACGACGCCGGACGCACCAATCTGACGTGGCGCGGCTTCACCTGGGACAACTGGGCCAACCCCTGCGGCGCCCCGGCTGTCTGCCAGGCGCTGGGCAACAGCCTGCAGATCGGCGCGGTTGCCACGCTGATTGCCGTCATCCTCGGGACGGCCATCGCCATTGGGCTGGTCCGTTACAGGTTCCGGTTCAATGCCACTGCCAACATGCTGATCTTCCTGCCGCTGGCCACCCCTGAGGTTGTCCTGGGTGCTTCGCTGCTGGCCCAGTTCCTCAACGTTGGCGCGGAGCTGGGCAAGGGCACCATCATCATCGCGCACACCGTCTTCTGCATCTCGTTCGTGGTGGTCACCGTCAAGGCCCGGGTCTCCAGCCTCGACCCGAAGCTGGAGGAGGCCGCCGCCGACCTCTATGCCTCCCCGATGCAAGCGTTCTGGCGGGTGACCTTCCCGCTGCTGCTGCCGGGCATCGTGGCGGCAGCCCTGTTGGCCTTCGCCATGAGCTTTGACGATTTCATCATCACCAACTTCAACTCCGGCAACGTGGACACCTTCCCGAAGTTCATCTACGTCGCCGCCACCCGGGGCATTCCGGCGCAGGCCAATGTGATCGGTTCGGCGATGTTCATTATCGCGCTGCTGATCGTGATCGGCGGCCAGATCCTCGCGCACCGCCGTGCCAAGATGCTCGCGGCACGCTGACGTTATGCCCTCTGTTTGCTGACGGCGCTGTTGAGAAGGAGTACTTCATGATCGACCGGAACCGGCTGGCCGTGCTGTTCGCCCGTGAGCTGCAGGACTTCGACGCCAAGCATCCTGAGTCCAAAGCGCTGTACGACGGCGCTGCCCACCTCTTCGGGAAGGTCCCGATGACGTGGATGAACAAGAAGGCCGGCAGTTTTCCCCTTTACCTGGCGCAGGCCCGCGGCTGCAGGGTGTGGGACGTGGACGGTCTTGAGTACCTGGACTTCGCGCTGGGGGATACCGGCGCCATGGCCGGACACTCGCCGCAGCCCACCGTCGACGCCATCATCCGGCGTGCCTCCGATGACGGCGGACTGGCCACGATGCTGCCGACCGAGGACGCGGAATGGGTGGGGGCGGAGCTGGCACGGCGGTTCGGTGTGGAGCGCTGGAGCTTCTCGCTCACCGCCACCGACGCCAACCGGTGGGCCATCCGGCTGGTCCGCGCGCTGACCGGCCGGGACAAGATCCTGTTCAACCCCTATTGCTACCACGGGTCGGTGGACGAGTCGCTGATTGTGGCCGGACCCAACGGCGAGGGGATGAACCGTCCGGGCAACGTGGGTGCGCCGGTGGATGTCACGGATACCAGCAGGGTGGCGGAGTTCAACGATCTTGAGGCCCTGGAGCGCCAGTTGGCCTACGGTGACGTGGCGGCGGTGCTGATGGAACCGGCGTTGACCAACATCGGCATCGTGCTGCCCGAACCCGGCTATCTGGACGGTGTGCGTGAGCTGACCCGCCGGCACGGCACGTTGCTGATCATCGACGAGACGCACACCTTCTCGGCCGGCCCCGGCGGGGCCACGACGGCGTGGGGGCTGGAGCCGGACATAGTGGTGATCGGTAAATCGATCGGCGGCGGCATCCCCTGCGGTGCTTACGGCCTCAGCGCGGAACTCGCGGAGCGGGCGCTCGGCCGGGCCGATCTGGACCTGGTGGACATGGGCGGCGTGGGCGGCACCCTGGCCGGAAACCCGCTTTCCGTCGCGGCCATGCGGGCCACGCTCGAACATGTCCTGACGGATCAGGCGTTCGACTCGATGATTGCGCGTGCCACGGAATTTGCCGCCGGCGTGCAGCGAGTCATCGAGGCATATTCGCTGCCGTGGTCGGTGTCGCAGCTGGGAGCGCGTGCCGAATACCGCTTCGCCAGCCCGGCACCGCGGAACGGCACTGCTTCGGCGGCCAGCCACGACGGTGAACTGGAAGACTTCCTGCACCTCTACCTTGCCAACCGCGGGATCCTGCTGACTCCGTTCCACAACATGGCCTTGATGTGCCCGCAGACCACCAGCGCCGACGTCGAACGGCATCACGAAATTTTCGAAGAAGCCATCCGGGAATTGACGGGGAATTGACGGGCCCGGCCGCCGCCGTCGCATTGGCATACTGGCTGGATGACAATCGCCAAATCCGCCATCCTGTTTGTCCTCGCTGCCGTGGCCGAGATCGGCGGCGCGTGGCTCGTGTGGCAGGCCGTCCGCGAAGGCCGAACCTGGTGGTTCGCCGGTCTGGGCGTCATGGCCTTGGGACTGTACGGCTTCATCGCCGCCCAGCAGCCGGATGCGAATTTCGGCCGGGTACTGGCGGCGTACGGAGGAGTGTTCATCGCCGGGTCACTGGCCTGGGCCATGCTGCTGGACGGATTCCAGCCGGACCGTTGGGACTACATCGGTGCAGGCATCGCGCTCGCCGGGGTGGCTGTCATCATGTACGCCCCGCGCAGCGGCTGAACGGTGCCGGTGCAGCGCCGGTCGCGGTGCAGGCCCCTGCCGGACCCGTTCTTTGTTAATCTGGTCCGGTGACTTTTGCGAAGCGTTTTGTGGCACTGGGGGACTCGTTCACTGAAGGTGTGGGGGACAAGGATCCCAACCTGCCCAACGGAGTGCGCGGCTGGGCGGACCGGGTCGCGGAGCAGCTGATGCTGTCCGACGCCGGATGGGGTTACGCCAACCTTGCCATTCGCGGCCGGAAGCTCAGCCGGATACTGGACGAACAGGTGGACGCTGCCGTAGCGCTCCGGCCCACCATGGTCACCCTCTACGCGGGGGGCAACGACATCCTGCGCCCCCGGGTGGACATTGACGCCCTGATGGCAGGCTACGAAACCGGTGTAGCCAAACTCGCCGCCACCGGGGCCGACGTCGTGCTGTTCACAGGCTTTGACACGGTGGCGTCGGCGGTCTTTGGCAAGACCCGCGGCCGCACCGCCATCTACAACGAATGGGTGCGGGAGATCGCGGACCAGCACGGAGCGAAGATCGTCGACTACTGGCGGATGCGCGAGTTCCGCGACTGGCGCTATTGGGACGACGACCGTCTGCACATGTCCACCGCCGGGCACACACTGATGGCCAAGAAGGTGCTGGAAGTCCTTCAGGCCGAGGACGTGATCGATCTGCCGAAGCTGCCCGATCTGGCGGCACTGTCCCGCCGGGACGCGATGGTGGCCAATGTCAGGTGGGCGCGCGAGCACCTGGGCCCGTGGGTGGGACGGCGGCTGCGCGGGACGTCCTCCGGGGACGCGTTCGGCCCGAAGTACCCGCAGCTGACCGGGCTGCACGCCACCGGCTGAACCGCGGGCAGTGAGGATTGGCTGTCCTCTCTGGAACCCCGGGGCGCGGCGTGCTTGGCTTGGACCATGGATGCAGATGCCCGGATCCAGCCGGCAGGCCAGCCGGAATTTCACCAGGACGAACCCCACCGCGGCGCGGGCCTCGCCGCACGGCTGAACTGGCTGCGCGCCGGCGTGCTCGGGGCGAACGACGGGATTGTCTCGGTAGCCGCACTGGTTGTCGGTGTTGCGGGCGCAACCACCGACTTCGGCACCTTGTTGACGGCGGGACTGGCAGCCATGATCGGCGGCGCGCTCTCCATGGCTTTGGGCGAGTATGTTTCGGTGTCCAGCTCCAGCGACAGCCAGAAGGCGCTGATCGCGAAGGAAAAACGGGAACTGCAGGAACAACCCGAAGAGGAACTCGCCGAACTCGCGGCCCTCTATCAACAGCGCGGGCTGACGCCGGCAACGGCACAACAGGTGGCGGTGGAACTGACCGCCCACGACGCGCTGGCCGCCCACCTGCAGGCAGAACTGAATATCCAGGACAGCGATGTGGTCAGCCCGTGGCACGCCGCCGCCGCCTCCGCGATAGCCTTCCTCCTCGGCGCCGCCTTGCCGATGCTGGCCATGCTTCTGCCGCCGGCAGAGCTGCGCATCCCGGTGACTTTTGCCGCCGTGCTGGTTGCGCTGGCCGCTACCGGAGCGGTCGGTGCCTGGCTCGGCGGCGCCAGGATCTTCCGGGCCGCTGTCCGGGTTGTAATTGGCGGAGCGCTTGCGCTGGTGGCCACCCTGCTGATCGGCCTGTGGCTGGGCCAGTCCGGAATCATGTAACCGATGCCCCGCACGCTTCAGCCGGTCCCATCGGGAACCAACGGCGGGCAGGCGGGAGGTGGGGCCGTCCCCGCGAGCCGCATCAGTTGAAGGCTCAAGTTTTATGGCAGAATGGATGCATGACTTCTGTGCGCTGGCTCGACCCCGAAGAACGCCAGGCCTGGCTGGCCTTGCTGGCGGTCTCCACCTTGTTGCCGGGCAGCCTCGACGCCCCGCTGTACCGGGAAGGCAAGCTGACGCTCTTCGACTACAACGTGCTGGCCATGTTGTCGGAAGCGCCGGACCGATCGCTGCCGATGAGCGAGTTGGCCTCCCGTACCTATTCCTCGCTGTCCCGGCTTTCGCATGTGGTCAAAAAACTGCAGGGCCGCGGCTGGGTGTCGCGGACACAATGCGCCGATGATGCCCGGGTCACCATGGCGTTGCTCACGGACGCGGGTATGGAGGCCATCGAGTCGCTGGCCCCGGGGCACGTCGCAACCGTGCGCCAGGTGGTTTTCAATGGTCTGGACCACCGCGATGTGCAGGATCTGGAACGGATTGGCAAGAAGATAGTGCAGCAACTTGAGCCCGGCAGCTGGGTGCTGCGCGAGCCCCGGCTCAACAGCTGAGCCGCGCGTTCGGCGCCGGCGCCGTGGCCGCAGTCGTTGGTTTGATCGAAACCGCTGCTGCCCCTAAGATGGAAAGGCGTTAAGTCACGCAACGTTGGCACCCCCTTGCCCAGGCAGGGTGGTGGAGAGGTTGTGTGGCGTCCGTGTTTACCTAGAATTGAGGGTCGCGGACAGGCTGTTCTTCCTCCGGGAAGATGCGGCTTGTTGCACCTGACTTCACCGTCTTCCCCGCGGCGAGGCACTTCGGCTGGATCTCACCCCGCCAGGTTCACCTCCGGAAAGTCGCAGTAATAACGGTGTC
>NZ_JBNHHB010000095.1:0-19299 GCF_059091905.1 Arthrobacter sp. Dra40 | reverse complement strand
GCCCGGCCGTGCGCTTGTGACTGGCACAGGCGCACGGCCGGGCACTGCCCTCCCTTCCACGCACCAAGGAGGTAAGTGCCATGGAAGACGTTGGCGAAAAGTTCGTGCAGGTGGCGATCGCCCTGGCGGTCTTCGCCGCGATCATCGCCGTGATCATGCTGTTGGTGGATCGCGCCCCGAAGTCGTTCCGGGATAAGGCGACGATCACCGGATTCCTGGCTCCCGCCGTCGTGCTGCTGGGCATTGGGCTGGTGTACCCGGCCATCCAAACCACCTACCTGGCGTTCACCGACCGCAACGGGGCACTGAACGGCGTGGACAACTTCGTGTGGATGTTCACCCAACCCGAAGCGCTGGTCACGCTGCGGAACACCTTGCTCTGGGTTGTCCTGGTGCCGCTGCTGTCCACGGGCATTGGCCTCGCCTATGCCGTGTTCATCGACCGGGCGCGGGGCGAGAAGGTGCTGAAGGCGATGGTGTTCATGCCGATGGCCATCTCAATGGTCGGCGCCGGCGTGATCTGGAAGTTTATGTATACCTACCGCGGGGCCGACCGCGAACAGATCGGCCTGCTGAACCAGCTCCTGGTGTGGTCCGGCGCCGAACCGAAGCAGTTCCTGCTCGATGCGCCGGAGAACACGTTTTTCCTGATTGCCGTGATGGTCTGGATCCAGACCGGCTTCGCCATGGTGATCCTTTCCGCGGCGATCAAGGGCATCCCCACCGAAATCGTGGAGGCGTCACGGCTGGACGGAGCCAGTGCCTGGCAGCAGTTCCGCTCCATCACCATTCCGTCCATCCGCGGGGCACTCGTCGTGGTGGTCACCACCATCACCATCGGCACGCTGAAGGTCTTCGACATTGTGCGGACCATGACCGCAGGAAACTTTGAAACGTCCGTGGTGGCCAACGAGATGTACACCCAGGCATTTCGGGCGAACGAGCCCGGCCGCGGGGCCGCGCTGGCGCTGATCCTGTTCCTGATGGTGCTGCCGATCGTCATCTACAACGCCCGGCAGCTGAAGAAGCAGAGGGAAATCCGATGAGCGCAACCCCTGCCGTTCCCGCTGCTCCCGGCGCAGTCCTGGCCAGAGCCACCGAGCAGCAGATTCCGGTCGCCCGGCGGGTGAAGCAGCGGCTGACCTCGCGCGGGGCCACCGCGGCGGCGATCATCATCGCCGTGGTCTGGACCGTGCCGACCTTCGGCCTGTTCATCTCCTCCCTGCGGCCGGAAGACGCCATCCAGGCCAACGGCTGGTGGAACGTCCTGGGTGACCTGCAGTTCACCACGAAGAACTACACCGACGTGCTGGCTTCCAAGGGCGGGTCCGCCTCCAACCTGGGGCAGTACTTCATCAACTCGCTGGCGATTGTCATCCCGGGAACCATCATTCCGCTCGTGGTCGCCTCGATGGCGGCCTATGTTTTCGCCTGGGGCAGGTTTCGCGGCAAGGACACCTTGTTCATCTTCGTGTTCGCGCTGCAGATCGTGCCGCTGCAGATGGCGCTGATCCCGTTGCTCTCGCTGTTCATCAACCTCAAAGTGGGCGAATTCCAGCTGTTGCCGGCCGGCAGCTACGCCCAGCTGTGGATCGCGCACACCATCTTCGCGCTGCCGCTGGCTATTTTCCTGCTGCACAACTTCATTTCCGAGATACCGGGCGAAGTCATCGAGGCTGCGCGGGTGGACGGTGCCGGACACGCGACCATCTTCTGGCGGATCATCCTGCCGCTGTCCGTGCCGGCCATCGCCTCGTTCGGCATCTTCCAGTTCCTCTGGGTCTGGAACGATCTGCTGGTCGCCCTGGTCTTCTCGGGCGGGACCGCCGACGTCGCCCCGATCACCCAGCGGCTGGCCGAACTGACAGGTACCCGCGGCAACGAGTGGCACCGCCTGACCGCCGGAGCGTTCGTCTCCATGGTGGTGCCGCTGGCCGTGTTCTTCGGCCTGCAGCGCTACTTCGTCCGCGGGCTGCTGGCTGGCGGCCTCAAGGGGTGAGGGCGCCGTGACCGGGATCGACGACGTCGCCCGGGCCGCCAACGTCTCGACCGCGACTGTTTCCCGTGCGCTCCGCGGCTTGGCCGGGGTCTCCTCGGTGACCCGCGACCGTGTGCTGGAAACAGCCGAGTCGCTCGGTTACGTTCCGTCGTCGTCGGCAGCCCATCTCGCCTCGGGCCGCACCATGGCGTTGGGCGTGCTGCTGCCAGTGATCGACCGGTGGTACTTCGCCTCGGCGCTGGAGGGCGTGGACCGGACGCTGCGGGCAGCAGGTTACGACCTGATCGTCTTCAGCCTGGGCGGCACCGGCGCCAACCGCGAGCGGGTGTTCCACCGGTCCATGCTGCACAAGCGGATCGATGCGCTGCTGGTGATGTGCATGCACCTGACGCCGGATGAACTGGCGGCGCTGCAGGCGCTGGAGTATCCGAATGTGATCGTGGGCGGCCACGTGGACGGCCTGCGCAGTGTGAGCGTGGACGACACTGCGGCGGCCACGGAAGCCGTTGAGCACCTCATTTCGCTGGGCCATACGCGCATCGCGCACCTGCAGGGCGGCGGTTCGTACGGGATCGACTTCGACGTGCCGCGCCGTCGCGAGGAGGCCTATCAACGCACCATGGCCCGGCATGGACTGCCGGTGCGGCCGGAATGGCTGGCCATGGGAGACTTCCGGGTTGCCAGCGGCAGGGTGGCCGCCGGCGAGCTGCTGGATACACCGGGGGAACGTCCGACGGCGATCTTTGCCTCCGCGGATGAGATGGCCTTCGGTGCGCTGCGTGCCGCGCAGGAGCGCGGGCTGCGGGTGCCCGAGGATGTTTCAGTGGTGGGAATTGACGACCACGAGTTTGCCGAACCGCTGGCGCTGACGACCGTCCGGCAGCGGCCGGACCAGCAGGGGGCCTATGCCGCGCGGCTGCTGTTGGACGAGCTGCAGGGAAAGGCGCGGCTGGAGGCACCGCGCGTCCAGCCCCATGAGCTGGTGGTCCGGGCCTCCACCGCCCCGCCGCCGTCGTAAGTCCCGGTGGGAGGCGTCAGGACGCGCGGGCCAGCTGGCGGATCCGAATCCAGCGGCCGGCCAGGCGGCGGTAGGCGGCCGCGGCGCCGGTCATGTCGCCGTCGGCCAGCGATTCGATGCCGGCGTGCACGTCCGACGGTGATTCGTCCGGATACACCAGCTCGGCCACGCGGCCGTAATCCAGCTCCACAATTCCGTCCGCGGTGAAGGTCTCGAGCCACTCGGTGAGCTCGGTGAGTTCTTCCAGCAGGTCAAGCCCGGGCGCGGCAACGGCCAGGGAAGCCGCTGCATAGCGGGCCCGGTCGATGCATTGCGGAACCGGGGCGGCCAGCCTTACGGTCTGCAGCGTGTGGTCGACCTCCACCTTTTCGGTGTGGTCGTCCTCGCGGAACAGCACGAACCAGCCAAAGGGAATGCCCCAGGTGGAGCTGCGCGTGTGCAGCTTGGCCAGCGACTCGACAAAGTTGTCAGGATCCAGCCGTGATTGCTGGGCGTCGCGGGCGGCTTCGGGCACCAGCAGTCCCAGCAGCGGATCCCGCAGGCTGCCGGAGAGTGATTCGGCCGCCAAGGTACTGCGGACGGCCAGCTGATTGGGGCAATACCGCGGTGCAGTGATTCCGTCCGTCGTCGGATAGTGCAGGACACGGATCAAGTCGTCGCTGGAGTGCGGGAAAGGGTCGGACACCGTTCGTGTAATCCGCCGGAGCGAATCACCGCGGTCCAGATCCTCCGTCACGTCCCGGCCACGGCCGCGCTGGCTCATGATGAGCAGCTGCTGGTCGTCGTCGAACACGTCCAGTGGTTCGAAGACCCGCAGGTAGGAGACGAACGGAAACTTCATCTCAATCCAGCTCCGCAATGACCGGCGCGTGGTCCGAGGCGCCCTTGCCCTTGCGCTCTTCGCGGTCGATCATGGCGCCGGTGACCCGGGCGGCCAAGGCCGGCGAAGCCAGGATGAAGTCGATCCGCATGCCTTCCTTCTTGGGGAAGCGCAGCTGGGTGTAATCCCAGTAGGTGTAAACGCCGGGGCCTGGCGTGTGCGGGCGGACCACGTCCACGAATCCGGCTTCTTCGAACGCGCGGAAAGCCGCGCGTTCAGGCTCGGTCACGTGCGTGGCGTTCTGGGCGCGGAACCACTCGATGTCCCAGACATCGTCGTCGGTCGGGGCAATGTTCCAGTCACCCATGAGGGCCACGTTAAGCCCCGGGTCTGCCTGGATCCAGCTGGCTGCCTCTTCTTTGAGGGCCTTGAGCCAATTCAGCTTGTAGGGCATGTGCGGGTCATTGACGGCCCGGCCGTTGGGCACATACAGGCTCCACACCCGCACCCCGCCGCAGGTCGCCCCGATGGCCCGGGCTTCGGCGGCTGCGCTGTCATCGGTCTTGCCGAAGTGGGGCTGGCCGGCGAACGTGCGCTCCACGTCGTCCAGGCCCACCCGGGAGGCAATGGCGACGCCGTTCCACTGGTTGAGGCCGAAGTGCGCCACCTCGTAGCCGTTTTTCTCGAACAGGTCCCACGGGAAGTTCTCATCCTTGGCCTTGGTTTCCTGGATGGCCAGGACATCCACGTCGGAGCGCTGCAGCCAGGACTCTACGCGGTCGGCGCGGGCACGGATCGAGTTCACATTCCAGGTAGCAATCTTCACAACAGCTACGTTACCCAAACGGGCGGCGGCTGCGCTCCCCGCGAAGTCGTCGCCGGCCGGCGGCTGGGGATGCACAACGGGTCCACCGTGCGAGGGGTATGTTGGACAGATGTTTGCTGATAAGCCGCAGTCCCTCGCAGATCCGAACGAATGGCAGCGGCGAAAAGCCATGTTGTCCACCGAGCCCGCTGTCCAGGAGCTTGAAGAATGGCGGGCAGCCTACGCGCAGACCCGGACCGAACCCGTTCCCCATTTCGACCCGGCGGATGCAGGCACCGAGGCCCGTGTGCTTTTCCTGCTCGACAGTCCCGGAAGCAACACCGTCAGCGCCGAGGGGCCGGGATTCGTGTCAGTGGACAACCCCGACCAGGCGGCCGAGCGGTGCTGGAACGAACGCCAGGAAGCCGGGCTCCATGAAGGGGTTCTCCTCTGGAATACCGTGCCGTTTTTCCTCGACGGCGCCGAGCCGACGGCGGTGCAGACGATAGCCGGAGTCAAGGCACTCAAGTCCGTCGTGCGGCTGCTCCCGCGGCTCCAAGCCGTGGTGTTGTGCGGAACGTTCACCAAGACCCAGTGGGCGAAGCACATGGGTGCGTTCACCCGGCCCACAATCATTAAGGCGCCCAGCCCCGGTGGCAAGGCCATGATCAGCAAGAAGAACCAGGATGAATTCCGGAAGGCAGTCAGGCGGGCAAAGGGCCTGGTCGGCTGACGCTTGAGCTGGTTGGCCGGGCCTGGTCGGCTGACGCTTGAGCTGGTTGGCCGGGCCTGGTCGGCTGACGCTTGTGCTGGCGCAACCGCTTCCGGAATGCTGCCCGCGAGGAATTCGTCCAGCTCCACAGCCGGATCCCCGCTTAGCCGCCCACTCCCGTCCGACGGGTCCCTAGCCCCGCCACCACTTATCCAGGATGGAGACCGGGGTGGTGCGCTTGTGGCGGGTCAACAGGTAGCGCTGCTCGAGCTTTTCGGCAACCTCGTCGGGAATTTCGCGGCCCTCAAGGTAGTCGTCGATGTGGTCGTAGCTGATCCCCAGCTCGTCCTCGTCGGTGCGGCCTGGCGTGTCATCCAGCAGGTCCGCCGTCGGTACTTTGTGGGCCACCTGGTTGCTGGCGCCAAGGTGCTCCAGGAGTTGCCGGTTTTGGCGCTTGTTCAGGCCGAACAGCGGCAGCACGTCGGCCGCGCCGTCGCCGAACTTGGTAAAGAAGCCGGTGATGGACTCCGCGCCGTGGTCCGTGCCCAGCACCAGATAGTTGTGCTGCCCGGCCAGCGCGTACTGGGCCATCATCCGGGCGCGGGCCTTGATGTTGCCCTTGTTGAAGTCGGTGATCACTTCACCGGTCGTCGACGTGAATTCGGACTGGAAGCCGTCGACGGCCGATTTGATATTGAACGTCCACGAAGTTTTCGGCCGAATGAAATCCATGGCGGCCTGGGCATCGGCTTCGTCGTGCTGGGCGCCATAGGGCAGGCGCACTGCGACGAAGTCGGCCTCAACGCCTTCGGCTTCGAGCTCGTCGACCGCCAGTTGTGCCAGCTTCCCGGCGAGGCTGGAGTCGATGCCGCCGCTGATGCCGAGCACAAAGCCTTTGGTGCCGGAGGCCTTGAGGTAGTCCTTCAGGAATCCGACGCGGCGTGCGACTTCCTGCGTCGGGTCGATGGAGGGCTGGACGCCCAGTTCGTCAATGATCGTGGCCTGGAGTTCGCGCATGACCACAGCCTACTAAAGGACCCTTGCCGGCTGTAGGGACCTTGGGCAGCAGGCACGCGGCCGAGCGCGTGAGCCCCGCGACCAAGCCCTTAGGACCCGGTTTGTCCATGTTTTGAGCGGCCGCTCCGCATCGCCGCAGGTCAGGGCCGCGGAGGTCTCCAAAACGTGGACAATTCCCGTTGAACGTGGACAGCTAGCGTGCTCGGGAGTCCCCGCCCCTACTGCTTGCACGTGGACAGCTAGCGTGCTCGGGCCGCCGTCGCCCTACTGCTTGAACGCGGCGTCGAAGGAGACCTCCGGGGGATCGAAGTCGAACCGCTTCAGGAACTCCAGCGCCTCCGGAGCCCCCTGCAGCCGTTCCATCCCGGCGTCCTCCCACTCCACCGAGATCGGCCCGTCGTAGCCGATTGCCGCCAGCGCCCGGAAGCTGGCCTCCCACGGCACGTCGCCGCGCCCGGTGGAGACAAAGTCCCAGCCCCGCCGCGGATCGCCCCACGGCAGGTGCGAACCCAGCCGGGTGTTGCGGCCGGTGATCCGCAGCTTAGTGTCCTTGCAGTCCACGTGGTAGATCCGGTCCTTGAAGTCCCAGATCAGTGAGACCGGGTCGATGTCCTGCCACATCATGTGGCTGGGGTCCCAGTTGATGCCGAAGGCCTCGCGGTTCCCTACGGCCTCCAGCGCCCGGACGGTGGACCAGTAGTCGTAGGCGATCTCGGACGGGTGGATCTCGTGCGCGAACCGGACGCCGCATTCGTCGAACACGTCCAGGATCGGGTTCCACCGGTCGGCAAAGTCGCGGTAGCCGGCGTCGATCACCTCGCCCGGCACCGGCGGGAACATCGCCACGTACTGCCAGATCGAGGAGCCGGTGAACCCCACCACCGTCTTCACCCCGAGCCGCTGGGCCAGCCGCGCGGTGTGCTGCATTTCCTCGGCGGCCCGCGTCCGCACGCCCTCCGGATCCCCGTCGCCCCAGACGCGCTCGCCGACGATCGACTGGTGACGGAAGTCGATCGGATCGTCGCACACCGCCTGGCCCTTCAGGTGGTTGGAGATCGCCCACACCTGCAGCCCGTACCGTTCCAAAATGCCCAGCCGGTCGGCGATGTAGTCGTCGTCGTCCCACCGCCACGCGTCCAGATGATCTCCCGACACGGCGATCTCAAGGCCGTCGTAGCCCCAGCCGGCGGCCAGTTCCGCCACCTTCTCGAACGGCAGGTCTGCCCACTGGCCGGTGAACAAAGTGAAATTACGTCCCATCGGTAGCTCCTGCGTAGTCGGCGTGCGTGTCGGATCCGGCCAGGACGACGGCGGCGCCCTCCTGCTCGGCGCTGCGCACCATGGCGTCCAGCACCTTTTGCACCGCCAGGCCGTCGTCGAAGCTTGGGCTGGGCGGCGGGCCGGCAACCACCGCGGCCAGGAAATCGGCGGCCTGGCTGGTGAACGTGTGGTCCCAGCCGAGCACGTGGCCCGGCGGCCACCAGGCGTGCAGGTACGGGTGCTCCTGTTCGGTGACCAGGATCCGTGCCGCGCCCGCCAGCCCGGGCGGGGCACCGGCGTCGTAATAGTAGAGCTCATTCAGCCGCTCCAGGTCGAAGCCCAGATGGCCGGCCGAACCGTAGACTTCGATCCGCAACGCGTTCTTCCGGCCCGCCGCCATCCGGCTGACCTCCAGACTGGCCACAGCCCCGGAATCCAGCCGCAGCGTGGCCCACGCGGCATCGTCAACCGTCACCGGTTCGGGCCCGTCCGGGCCCTGCCGGGTGTCCACGAAGGTGTTGAGCGTCGCGGAAACCGAGGTGACCTGGGCGCCGAGGAGGAAATGGAGCTGGTCCACCGCGTGCGAGGCCAGGTCGCCCAGCGCCCCGGAACCGGCGGTCTCCCGGCGCAGCCGCCAGGACATCGGGGCGGAATCGTTCGCCAGCCAGTCCTGCAGGTACGCAATCCGGACCTGCCGCACGGCGCCGATCCGGCCTTCGGCGATCAACTGCCGCGCCAGGGCCAGCGCCGGCACCCGCCGGTAGTTGAAGCCGACCATCGCGTGCACCCCGGCCGACCCGGCGGCACGTGCGGCGGCCGCCATGCGCTCGGCCTCCGCCACCGAATTGGCCAGCGGCTTCTCCACGATGACGTGTTTGCCGGCCTCCAGGGCGGCAACAGCCACGTCGGCATGCAGATGCCCCGGCGTGCAGATATCCACGATGTGCACATCGTCGCGCTCAAGGACCGCACGCCAATCAGTGGAACTTTCCGCCCAGCCGTACCGGGCGGCATCGGCGGCCACGGCGTCAGCATTCCGGCCCACCAGGACGCGTCTGGCCACCGGAGGCCCCGCGGGATAGAAGGCGGACACGTTGCGCCAGGCATTGGAGTGCGCCCTGCCCATAAAGGCGTGCCCCAGCACCGCCACGCCCAGCGGCGGCCCGTTCGGATTGGCGGCCATCGTCTTCTCCTTCGTGCTCGTCGGTCGGTGGTGCGGCGGAGGTGCGGCGGCAGTTTCCGAAAGGTACGGTCGCCGGCCGCCGCGGCGGCTAGAGGCTCCGCAAAAACGCCAACCCGTCCTCTGCCAACAGGTCCTGGCTGGATGCCAGCGGCCGCCAGATCGAGGCAGCCGTCGCGATGGCGGCGTTGTCGGCGGTGAAACTCTCGATGTTCAGCGGCCCGGTGTAGGCCACGTCGTCCAGCGCCTTGATCAGTGCCGGCCAGTCGGTCTGGTCCCCGCCGGGCGCTCCGCGGTCGTTGCCGCAGACCTGCAGATGGACCAAATGCTCACCGGCTGCCCGGATGGCAGCGGCGCTGGACCGTTCTTCAATGTTCAGGTGGTAGCTGTCCAGCGCCAGCCCCACGCCGCGGCCGAGCAGCGGTCCCAGTGCCTCGAGCGCCTGTTCCACGGTGTTGACCAGCGACGTCTCGTACCGGTTCAGCGGCTCAATTCCCAGTACGACGCCGGCTGCTTCGGCTTGGGCGGCCAGCGGCGCCAGATTCTCCCGCAACTGGCGGTACGCTTCGGCGCGGTCGCCGGCGGCCATCCGCCACACCCGGCCGGTGCTTGAGTAGAACGGGCCGCACACGGCCGGCGCACCGACGTCGTGCGCCAGGTCGATGCAGGCCGCCAGGTAGTCCTGGGTGGCCTGCACCGCCCCGGGGTCGGCCAGGACCAATTCGCGCCCCGGTGCCATGGCGCCCACGATGTAGGGCATCAGGCCGGTGTCCGCGAGGGCGTCCCGTGCAGTGCCGGCGGTGAAGTCGCCAACCTTCTCCAGCGGCAGTTCGACGCCGTCAAAGCCCATTCCGGCGATCTTCGCCAGCAGCTGCGGCAGGACGGCATCGGTCAGCGGCGACTGCCACACCCACGTGTTGACCCCGATCGGCCGGTCCATGCTCTGCCTCCTCGACTGCCGTTGCCGTCCGCGATCCGCCCGCCCAGGTGCCCGGGCGGGAACAGGCTGTCCGGCCGGGCACCGCGCCGGCCGGACACGCCTGCTCTTACGGAATTTGGCGCTTCTGCCAGACCTCCGGGTAGCCCGGCAGGTCCTCGCCGCCGAACTTGGCGTAGTGCCCGTCCGGCATGCCGTCGTTGCGCTTGAGCCAGTCGTCGAGTTCGCTGGCCGGGATCGGAACCTGCGGCAGCACCCACTCGGTCGGGATTTCCTCGCCGGCAAAGATCTTCTGCACGGCCAGCAGCGGGGTGCGCCACTGGAAGTTGGAGTAGACCGGAGCCAGGGCGTCGATGCCGGTTTCCTTCCACTTGCGCAGGAAACTCAGCTCGTCTTCTCCCGTCATGACCGGCAAGTCCTTGCCGGCGTCCTCGAAGGCCTCGATCGCAGCCACCGCACCGTCGCCGGCGTCCATCCAGACCCCCTGGACGTCGCCCTTGGCGAGTTCGTCGGAGATGATCTTCTTGATCTCGGTCGGATCGGCGCCCGTGAAGTAGTCGGTGGCTTCGATGCCCTTCTCCTTGAAGATCTTTTCGGCAGCCGCCCAGCGCTGCTCAAGCACATCCACGCCGGGCAGGATGCGAAGCGCCACCACCTTGTCTCCTTTCTTCAGGCGTTCGGTGAGGAAGTTGGCGGTGTCGATGCCCCAGGCGAAACCGCCAATCGGGTGGATGAAGGTGGTGGCGCAGTCGGTCTCCACACCGCGGTCGAACACCACCACCGGCTTGCCCGTCTCGCAGGCCCGCTCGACCGCAGGCGTGAGCGCCGCGGTGGCGTTTGGCGAGATGACAAACGCGTCGCATTTGCCTTCGCTGATGAAGTAGTCGATGTCGGCAATCTGCGTGTTCGAATCGTCCTGCGCGTCGCGGGTCTCCATCTGGGAGATCACGCCCTCGTCCTGCAGTACCTTGAGCTGCTGGTTCATGGTGATCCAGCCGGTCTGCCGCCACGGGTTGGAGATTGATGCGTTGGCGAAGCAGACCTTCTTGGCACCCTTGGCGGCGAACTTTTTGGTGTCGGTCATCTTGCCGTCGATGTACTGGAGCCACGGCTTCTTGGGATCGCCCTGGAACTTGGCCGTGCGCTGTTCGAACTGCTTGTCGTAGACGGCCTGGTCAAACCAGTCGGTGGAGGCCCCGGTGGTTTCCGCTGGTTGTGCCGGAGCGGAAGCGCCGGGACTGGCGGATCCTTCGGTGATCGACGGGTCGGTGGTGCAGCCCGTCATGGCCATTAACGAGGCAGCCGCTGTGAGCGCGACCGCGGTACTTAGACGTTTCCTCGTCATGTCAGTTCCCTCCCTTGTCGGTGCCCTCAGCGGGCTCTGGTGCCGCGATGGTGCGTTGTTCGGATTGCGCGGCCGCAGAGCCCCCGCGGCGCTTGCGTTGCCAGGACTGCGCGGCGGCAGCCACGGCGACGATGATGATGACGCCCTGGACGGTATGCCGCCAAGTGGATGCCACGCCGAGGAAATTCAGCAGCGTGAACAGCGACTCCAGGGCGAAGGCGCCGGCTGCGGCGGAGAGCACCCAGCCGCGTCCGCCGCCCAGTACCACCCCACCCAGGACGACGGCGGTGATCGCCGTGAACTCGTAGCCTCGCCCCACGGACGGATGGACCCCCGCGTACCCCACCAGCAATATCCCCGAGACGGTGGCGGCGAGCGAGGACAGCATGAAGGCCCGCGTGCGCACCCACCAGACCCGGGCCCCGGTCAGGGCTGCGGCGACGTCGTTGTCGCCGACCGCTATGAGTGTGCGCCCGTAGGGCCGGCGCATTAGCCAGACCGCGAGCACGGCTACGGCCGTCAGAATGATCACCGGGTAGGGGATGATCTCCAGGACCGGTACGTTCTCGATACCACCGCGGCCTATTTGCCGGAAGCTGTCAGCCGGGTTGCCCTGGGCCGCGCCGCCGGTCCAGTTCAGCACCAGGCCCAGCAGCGCCAGCATCATCCCCAGTGTGACGATGAAGCTGGGGACCTTGAGCAAGGTGGTGACCAGACCGTTGATCAGCCCGATGAGTGCCCCGAGTACGAACATCAGCACCAGCACCGGGACGACTTTGGCGTCGTCGTCTCGGATCAGGTTGCCGGCCACGATCACCTGCATGGTTACGACCGACCCCATGGAAAGGTCGAACTCGCCGGACACGATCACGAAGTACTGCCCAATGGCGGCGATGGCAATCGGGGCGGTGCGTCCAATAAAGCGGATGAAAGACCCGGGCTCGCCGAACGACGGGTTCAGGATGATGATGGCTACCAGCAGCGCGACCAGGAGCACGAAGATGCCGCCGCCCGGGGTCCGCAGGCTGCGCAGGAAGCGTTGGCCGCGTCCGGCCCGGTTCTGCTCCAGAACCCTGCCGCCCGTTGCCGGGTCCAGGACTTTGCTCATGCCTGCACCTCCTGCTGGTGTCCGCCGTGCCCGTAGCGCGGGGGCCGCGCGACGATCGTGCGGCGGGCATAGACGGCGACGGCGACCACGATCACCACGCCGCGGACCACGTCCTTCAGGAACGGGTTCACTTGCAGCACGGACATGATGTTGTCCAGCATGGCGAAGATGAGGACGCCGCCGAGCGTGCCCGTGACCGAGCCCTTGCCGCCGGCCAGCAGCGTTCCGCCCAGCACGACGGCTGCGATCGAGAGCAGGTCGTACCCGCCCTGCGAGCCGACGGTGGGGCTGCCGACGCCCAGCCGGCTGGCCAGCAACAACCCCGCCATGCCGGCGAGGGTGGAACAAATGACGTGGGCGGTGATCACTGCGCCTTGGACCCGAATGCCGGACATCCGCGCCACGTTGCTGTCCCCGCCCACGGCGTAGATGTGATGGCCCATGCGGGTGCGGTGCAGCATCAGCAGCACCAACGCGCCGCAGGCGAGCATGATCAGGGTGGAGATCGGCACCGGCCCCAATCCGGTGGCGCCGATCAGCCGGAAAGAGAACGGAGTCTGGCCGAAACTGCCCTTGTAGTTGGTGGCCAGGTAGCCGCTGATCACCAGTCCCATGCCCAGGGTTGCGATGAAGCCGTGCACCTTGAGGCCCGACACGATCAGTCCGTTGGCCAGGCCGATCACAGCCGAAACTGCCAGCGCCAGCAACACGGCGGGCAGCACGTTCTCGCCCCGGTTGGCCATCACACCCGCGCCGATCAGGCTGGCCAGGCTGGTCACGTAGGGCACCGACAGGTCCAGGCTGCCGACCAGGATCACCAGAGTCTGGCCGATGGCGATGAAGCCCAGCACGCTGGTGCCGGTCAGGATGGCGGAGATATTGCCGGGGCTGAAGAAGTTCCGGCCGGCGGTGGCCACCAGGATGCTGCCGACCACCAGGGTCAGCAGCGCCACCAGATAGACGATCTGGGTGGACGTCAGCCGCGCAAAAAATCCGCCGCTCGGCCGTGTCCGACGAGTTCGGGCCGCGGAACGCGCGGTCGTCATCGTGCCCCTCCCGCGCTGCCGCCGTCTTTCGCTGGCTGCGCGCCGCCGTCGTGCCCTGCGTCTGCGAGGCGCGCTCCGCCGTCGTTCACGGGCTGGGCCTCGCCGTCGTTATCCGTAGCCAGCGGTGGGGCATCGGAGGCCGCGCCGGGTACCCGCGCGCCGGTGGCCAGCCGGAGGATTTCCTCTTCGGTGGCCCCGGCCAACAGTTCGCCGGCAATCTGCCCATCGCGCATCACCAGGATCCGGTCCGACATTCCGATCACCTCCGGCAATTCGCTGGAAACCATCAGTACGCCCTTCCCCTCGGCCGCCAGTTGGCGCATCAGCCGGTACACCGCCACTTTGGCGCCGACGTCGATGCCCCGGGTCGGTTCGTCCAGCAGCACCAGGCGCGGAGAGACGGCCAGCCACTTGGCCAGCACGATCTTCTGCTGGTTTCCGCCGGAGAGATACTGCACCTCTTGGTCCAGGTCCCGGGCAACGACTTCCAAAACGCTGAAGGACCCGGCGACCGCGCGGCGCACGGTGGGGGTGCGCTGGGGGAACACGGCGCGGACCACGCCCAGGGCGTTGTCCAGCAGGGACTGGTTCAGGCTCAGCCCCTGCGCTTTGCGGTCCTCGGTGATCAGTGCGATGCCGTGCCGCACTGCCTGGCGAGGAGAACGCGGACGGACCGGACGGCCGTCCAACTGCATGCTGCCGCGGTTGAAGGGGGCTGCGCCGAAGATCGCCTGCAGCAACTCCGTGCGTCCGGACCCCTGCAGGCCTGCGATGCCGACGATCTCGCCCGGCATCAGGCGCAGGCCGATGCCGTCCAGTTGGTCGTTGCCGGCATCGGCCAGTTCCAGCAGCGCGGCGTTCGCTGCCGGGTTCTCCGCGGCCGGACTGTCGGCTGCCGGTTCGGGCGGAAGCTTGTCCGGGAAGAAGGCAGAAATCGGGCGGCCCACCATCATCCGCACCAGCGACGCATCGTCGAGCTCGGCGGCAGGTTTGGTATCCACAACCCGGCCGTCCTTGAGTACCGTGATGGTCTGGCAAAGGTCGAAGATTTCGCGCAGCCGGTGCGAGACGTAGAGGATGCCGGTGCCGCGTTCGGCGAGCCTTCGCACGATGTCATACAACAAGGCCACTTCAGGCCCGGCCAGCGCGGCCGTCGGCTCGTCCATGGAGATGATTCTGGCCTCGTAGCTGACGGCCTTGGCGATCTCCACGATCTGCTGCTCGGCCACGGACAGCGACCGAACCTGCGCCGTCGGCCGGATGGAGCCGATGCCCAGGGACTCCAGCAGCTCCGCGGTGGCAGCGTTCATCTTGGTTCGGTTGACCAGCAGGCCTTTGCGGGGCTCACGGCCAAGGTAGATGTTTTCGGCCACAGTGCGGTCCGGCAGCAGGTTGAATTCCTGGAAAACCGTGGATAATCCGGCTTCATGGGCCTGCGTGGGATGGCTGAACTGGACGCTGTTGCCGCCCAGCAGCACCGTTCCGGAATCGCGCTGGTACACCCCGGCCAGGATCTTCATCAGGGTGGACTTCCCGGCGCCGTTCTCCCCAACGACGCCATGCACCTCGCCCGGATGCAGCGTCAGCGATGCGTCCTGCAGCACCGGGTTGCCGAAGAAACTCTTGGTCAGCCCGCGCACTTCAAGCACGGGCTCACCCCGCCGAGTGCCGCCGTCGGCCACTTGGTTGCCGCCAATGCCTTCCACGCCCCCAACTGTGGCACGGATCACATAGTTTTGTCGATAGTCAAACAAAAGTTGCCCGAGGTGCGCTTCTTAGCTTCGCTAGAGACAAACAGAAGTGCGGCGTGCTGTACTGATGGTGTGCTGAAGTCCGACGTCGCCCCGCCGCAACGCCCAGCCGCCCAACCGGCCGCCGGTGCCAGCGAGGTGTTCCAGTTGCTGCGGGACGGCCAGCCGCGCACCCGGGCCGAACTGGCCCAGCTGACCGGGCTGGCGAGGTCGACCGTGACCGCCCGTGTGGATGCGCTGATGCGGCTGGGGCTGATTGCTCCGATCGGGGGAGCGACCTCCACGGGCGGAAGGCCGCCGTCGCTGTTTGCGCTCAATCCGGCCGCGCGGCTGGTGGTGGGAGCTGACCTCGGCGCTACCCACGCCCTGGTTGTAGTGGCCGATTTGTCCGGCGGCGTGCTCGCCGAGGAACGCTCAGAGTTGAGCATTGCCAGCGGTCCGGACACCGTGCTGGGCTGGTTGTCCGACGCCGTGGCGCGGCTGCTCAAGGAAGCCGGCCGAAGTGCGGATGACCTGGGTGCCATTGGCATTGGGCTGCCCGGGCCGGTGGAGCATGACACCGGGCGGCCGATCAACCCGCCGATCATGCCCGGCTGGGACCGCGTGGACGTTCCAGCACTGGTGCAGCAGAGCTTCGACGTGCCGGTGCTGGTGGACAACGACGTCAACATCATGGCCCTCGGCGAACAGGCCATGGCGTGGCCGGACACCAGCGACCTGATGCTGATCAAGGTAGCTACAGGCATCGGTGCCGGCATCATTTCCTCGGGCCGGTTGCAGCGCGGCGCGCAGGGAACCGCCGGGGACCTGGGGCATGTGCGCGTTCCGCGCGGCGACGACGTGGTGTGCCGCTGCGGGAACACCGGCTGCCTTGAGGCACTGGCCGGCGGGCCCGCGCTGGCGGCCGTGCTTTCGGCCGCCGGGAAGGTTGCCGAAACCAGCCAGGACGTGATCGATCTGGTCCGGTCCGGCGACCCGCAGGCGATCCAGGCCGTGCGCCAGGCCGGCCGGGACATCGGCGATGTGCTGGCCACCTGCGTGAACCTGATCAACCCATCCGTGATCGTCGTGGGCGGTCGGCTGGCCCAGGCCGGCGAGCATCTGCTGGCGGGCATCCGGGAAGTGGTCTACCGGCGCTCGCTGCCGCTGGCAACCGAGCACCTGCGGATTGCTCCTTCCGTGGCCGGGCAGCGCGCGGGCGTGCTGGGTGCGGTGTCGCTGGCCATCGGGCACGTGCTCTCGCCCGAAGCAATCGAAGCCGCCGCATCGGCCTGACCGCGAAGTTATCGCTTCGTAACGCTGCGAGTCAGTCATGCCCGCACCTTCGCGGCTAGCGTGGGACAAACACGCATCAAGGGGGAACCATGCGCACATTGACCACGGTGGCGGCAGGTGCCGTCGTCCTGTTGGCGCTGGCCGGCTGCACAGGACCGAAATCCGGAGTTGGCGCACTGGAGGCCCCGGCCGGCCCGGATGACAGGCTGACGAGCGGGGTGGAAGTCCTGCGCGTAGCGCCAGAGAGCGTCCGGCTGTTGGCGGAGGAGGGCCACTATGCCTTCTTTGCGGCAGCGCCGGACAATCCGGCGGAGCACGACGTGTGTGTGATCATTGAGGATCTGCAGGCTCCCGCGGCGTCAAGCGGCTGCGGCACCACCGGCCAGGGACCAGTTGAGCTGGGCACCTCCGGCCTATGGGCCAAACTCATCCCGGACACATACGACTCAAGCCAAGAGCTGGCCGAGGGCTGGGAGCAGCTGCACCCGAACCTGCTGGTCCGGGGACTTTAGCCTCCGGTGCTGAGGTAACCCTCCAGCTGGTCGGTCAGCTCCTTCGGGTTGCTGAGCGCGACGCAGTGGCAGCCGGGAATCTCATCCGGGACGATGCCCAGCCGCTGCGGAGCCAGCCGGCGGAAGAAATCGGCGGGAAATAAGTGGTCGTCCCGGCACAGGATGAACTTCGTCGGCACATCGGGGTGGGCCTCCAGCGGCCACCTCACGGCCTGCGAGGCATAGGACTGGCCGCGTTCATAGCTCAGGGCCTGCTCGGCCAGCCCGCGCGGGACACCGTTGTAGAAGCTGACGAACGGATCGTCGTTGCCGGTCAGCCCGCCGTCCCTGGCTGCCTGCTCCCGGGCCGCCTTGGCGTAGCCCGTGTTGGCCCACCAGTCAGCAGGCCGTTCACCGGGTGCTGGAATCATGCCGGCGAGGTAGACCAGCAGCTTGACTGGAAGCCGGGCGGCGACCAGGGGCGCGGTGAAACCGCCAAACGACTGGCCGACAATCACCAAGTCCCGCCGGTCCCCGATCTCCTCAACGACCGCGTCGGCTGTCTCTTCCAGGCCCTTGGTCTCGTCCTCGCACGGTAGGTCGGGGGCGACCACGTCATGCCCGCGCGCCAACAGTTCGGCCTTCACGAGGTGCCAGTACCAGCCGACGTCGCCAGCGCCGTGGATCAGTACAAAGGTGGCCATTTCCGTAAACCTCCCTACCGGTGGCCAGATTATTCCAGCCTGCAGCCCGACTCGCCACCGCTGGCTCGCACAGGAGCGGAAGGGGTGAGAAGCTGCCCTGGCCGGTCAGGCCAGCCATGCCGGCCACCCGGCTCGGCCCGTCGGGCCAACCCGAATCCCGAGGGGCCCGGGGCAACCCAGGCCGGCACCCGGCGGGCCCCAGTCTGGCCGTCCCGAATCCCGAGGGAGCCGGGGCAACCCCTAGACTTGGCTCCATGACCCAGACTCCCGTGGCCGATCCAGCGGCCGACCGCGCCCGACTGCTCGAACTGATCAAAGAACTGGCCGTGGTGCGCGGCAGGGTCACCCTCTCCAGCGGCGCCGAAGCCGACTACTACATCGACTTGCGCCGGGTCACCCTGCACCATGAAGCATCCCGTCTGGTGGGCAGAGTCATGCTGGCGATGCTCGACGAGGCCGGCATCGGGTTCCAGGCCGCCGGCGGTCTCACCATGGGTGCCGATCCGGTGGGAACAGCTCTGATGCACGCCGCCGCCGACGCAGGCCGCGCCGTCGATGCCTTTGTGGTGCGCAAGGCGCAGAAGTCCTACGGCATGGGCCGCCAGGTGGAGGGCCCGGAGGTTAAGGATCGCTCCGTCGTCGTGCTGGAAGATACCTCCACTACCGGCGGGTCCGCGCTGACTGCGGTGGAAGGCGTCCGTGATGCCGGTGGGAAGGTCGCGGCGGTCGCCGTCATCGTGGACCGCGACACCGGCGCGAAGGAGCGCATCGAGGCTGAAGCAGGCGTGCCGTATCTCTTCGCGTTCGGCAAGGACGAACTGGGCCTGGACTAGACGCCCGGCGGGCATACAACTACAGCTATGGACGTGCGCAGGAACCATGCCTTCCGTCAGCTGCGTCTGGCCAGCGGTCTGCACCAGGTCTCGCGCCGTTCGTTCCTTATCGGCGCTGCCTTCGGCGTAGGGACAGCCGCGGACCTGGTGGCCACCCGCGCCATCCAGGAGCAGCGTAATGAACCGCAGATCCTCACGCTGGCCGATGAACGCGCCGACCTGCGCTTTCCGCGCAGCAGCTGGGTGGTCTTCCCCGGGTACAAGACCAGCTGGGAAGAGGGACTGTGGATCCTGAACTCGCTGCGCAGCGGCATGGTGAAGCGCGGGCGGCTGGCGGTGGCGGGATACTCAAACCGCGGTTTGGACCTGGCCGAACTGACTGAGGTGCTGCAGAAGCACATTCAGGACAACGACTTGAAGCGGCTGTATTTCTACGGGCACAGCTTCGGCGGCATGGTCGCCGTGGAGATGACTGCCCGGCTGCGTGCCAAAGGCTTCCCGGTGGAGCTGATCCTGATGGACTCGTCCCCGTACAGCCGTTTCGACGTGCTGGATAAGACCATGTTCGAGGGCGTGGTGTTCCTGTATGAGGCCGGCTACCGCGTACCCAGCTTTGTCCGCGGCGGCTACGAGCTGGGGGAGCGCATTGTGCACAAGGACGAGCGCAGCTGGCGGCAGATTGTGGAGCAGACCATGGAGCAGCTGTCCCCGCTGGCCGTCTCCAGCACCCTGATCCAGTCCCAGTCCTCGTACATCTATCATTTCGATGCGCATCGCTTCAGCCACAGCATGGGCGACACCAAAATGGTCTGGATCGGCAATCCGGGAGACCAAACCGTCAACTACGCCACGGCCCGGCGCAGCTGGCAGGTGAACTACAAGGCGAACTTCCTGACCAACAACCTGGTGACCGAAGGCGCCCGGCCGGCCCATGCCAGCCCGCAGTGGAATTCAGCCATCTACGTCCCGATCCTGGAGCGGGTGTCGGACGAGTTCTT
>NZ_JBNHHB010000094.1:0-19435 GCF_059091905.1 Arthrobacter sp. Dra40 | reverse complement strand
CCACGTGCAGCTTGCGGGCCCGCGACGTGGAGGCGCCGCCGCCGGCCGCCGGCCCGGGGAATGATGCGGAGGCAGCTTCGCCGACGCGCGGTGGCGGGGAGGCGGACGGGCCGATGGGTCCGGTAGTCATGAGAGGTCCTTTCCGCTGGCGGCAACGTCGTCGGTAGCGCGGGGCTCCGCCGTCGTTTTGCTGGCCGTGACGGTCTTGAGCAGGAAGCCGGGCTTGCGGACCAGACGCACGGCGTCAGCGCCGAAGCGGGCCTCGAGCCTGGACTGGAAGAAGGTCGCAATTGCCGTCATGAGCATGTACCAGAGCGAGGCGACGATCAGCAGCTCCATGATCAAGTTGTTCTGCTTGTAGATCTGGCTGGCGTTGGTCATCAGGTCGTTGCCCGCGACCACGTACACCAGAGATGTGGTCTTGAGCATGGAGATGAACTCGTTGCCGGTGGGCGGGATGATGATGCGCAGCGCCTGCGGCAGAACGATCTTGCGCATCCGTTTGCCCGGGGTCATGCCGAGCGCGTACGCGGCCTCGGTCTGCCCGGCGTCGACGGCCTGGATGCCCGCGCGCACCGTCTCCGCGAAATACGCCGCGAGGTTCAGCCCCAGCCCGAGCAACGCCGCGTTGAACCCGGTCATCACGTCGTTGGTGTTCCACATGTAGCCGATGCTGGTGAACGGGATCTTGATGATCAGCGACGGGAACAGGAAGGCCAGGTTGTACCAGAAGATCAGCTGCACCAGCACGGGGGTGCCGCGGAAGAACCAAATGTACAGCGTGGACAGCCAGTTCAGCACCGGGTTGTGCGAGAGCTTCATGACCGCCAGCACGACGCCCAAGACCAGTCCGAGCACCGTGGCCAGCACGGAGATCATCAGGGTTACCCAGATGCCGTCGATGATCTTGGGGAAGAAGAGGTACTCTGCCACCTTGCCCCAGCGGATGTTCGGGTTTGTGGCCAGCGTGTAGGCCAGCCAGGCAAAGACCACCACGGCCAGTGCCCCGAGGATCCACCGTTCGGGGTGGCGTAGCCGGACCACGGGCACGGCGGTGCCGTCAGGCCCGCTCAGTTGCCTGGGCCGATTGCTGCGTCGGAGCGCTTGGCTCATCTGCGTCCCTTAGTTTCCGTCGTTGATGGTCGCGGTCTCGATGGCCATTTGCTGCACGTTCCACGCACCGAGGATCTTCTCATAGCTGCCATCATCGATCAGCTCCTGCAGCGCCTTCTGCACGGCATCGATCAGGTCCTTGTTGTCAGGCTTCATCGCGATGCCCCAGACGCTTTCATCACCCTCGATGGCCACGGCTTCCAGTGCGCCCTCGGAGGTCTGCGCGCGGTAGGCCGCGACGGGGTAGTCGTTGATGCCGGCGTCGGCACGGTTGTTGCGGACCTGCAGGATGGCATCCTGGTCGCCGGAGAACTTCAGGATATTCAGCCCCTCCTCGCCGGCGGCCTTGCAGTCTTTGTCGAAGCCTTCGGCCAGGGCCAGCGAAGAGCCGTTGTCCACGACGGCGACCGTCTTGCCGCACGCCGTCGACGGGTCACCCATACCAGCGGGATTGCCCTCCTTGACGACCCAGCCGTTGCCGGCCTGGACGTAGTCCACGAACGTGACGGTCTTGCGCCGCTCCGCGTTGTCGGTCATGGAGGACATGATGATGTCGTAGCGCCCGGTGGTGATGCCCGGGATCTGGGCGTTGAAGTCCTCGTTGTTGAGGGTGATTTTGACGCCGAGCTTGTTCGCGATCGCCCGGCCGAGGGAGGGGTCCACCCCGATCAGCGTCTTGCCGTCCTCGGCGAGCAGCTCCATGGGCGGGTAGCCCTCGGAGGTGGTCATTTTGATGCCCTCGGTCTTGATCGACTCGGGCAGGCCGGCGGTCAAATCGGCGTTCGGCGTGATGCCGTCGATGACGGACTTGGCCAGGTCCTCATCGGGTGCCGGTGCGGCGCTGAAGGAGGTGTCGTCGTCGCCGGCGGCGTTGCCCTCGGTGGAGGAGAGTGACTGCCCGCCGCAGGCCGTCGTGGCCAGCAGCGCCAGCAACGCAGCGGATGCCATGACGCCGGAGCGGAGGGTAGGGACTCGGGGGATGTTCATGCGGTCTCCTTGGTGCGGATGGGTGGAGCGGATTGTGTGCGGGAGGGGTGTAGCGGCGGAGCGGTTACAGGTCCCTCCGGTACCGGAGGGACCCCCCAACGGCGGTAGCCATGACCGGAATGTCGCGTAGCTCGACGGGGTCGACGGCGTAGGGGTCGGCCCCGAGGGAGGTGAAATCGGCAAGCATTCCTGGGCGCAGCCGGCCCTTGGTCGCCTCTTCGCCGGAGGCATGCGCGGCGCCGGTGGTGTAGCCGGCGATCGCCTCGGCGACGTTCACCCGCTCGCCGGGCTGCCAGCCGCCGACGGGCCCGTTGTCACGGTTCTGCCGGGTCGCGGCGGCATGAATCCCGTGTAAAGGGTTGGGCAGTTCCACGGGCGCGTCGGAGCCGAAGGCAGGAAGCGCGCCGGCGTCGATCAGCGAGCGCCACGCGTACGAGGCCAGTTCGCGGCCAACGAGCAGGGTGGAAGCCAGCGGAATGTCGGAAGTGCAGTGGGTGGGCTGCATGGAGGGAACGACGCCGAGGCGTGCCACGCGTTGCACGTCCGCGGGGCGCAAATGCTGCGTGTGTTCGATCCGATGCCGCAATCGGCTGGCTGCTCGTTCGGTGCGGCCCGTGATGTTGGGGGAGACATCGAGCGGGTTGCGGACCAGGTCCTGATAGGCATCCAGCACCAGCTGGTTGGCGCGGTCCCCAATGGCGTGAGTTGCGACCGCGATGCCGGCGCTGGCGGCCCGGCGAACCAGCGCGAGCAGGTCCAGATAGGGGATGACCTCGATGCCGGTGTTCCCGTCCTCGCCGGGGAAAGGCTGGTTCATGTGACAGGTGTGGGAACCCAAGGCGCCGTCGGAAAAGAGCTTTACCGGACCGGTGCTCAGCCAGGCGTCGCCGTTGCCGGTGGCCCGGCCTTCGTCAATCGCTTGGTCCAAGGCGATGCGCGGGATCGCCTTATGTACGCGCAAATGGAGGTTGCCGCTCTCGCGCAGAGACCGGTATGCCTGCAGGCAGTCCTCGCCGTCGAAGTCGTGGATGCCGGTGAGCCCGACGGCTAGCAGGCGGTGCTGGGCCTCGGCAAGCTGAGCCTCCAGATCCCCGGCCTCGGCGCTGTGCATGATGTCGCTCAGCTGGGCATGGGCCGTCTCGCGCAGGATACCGGTGGGATGGCCGTCGCTGTCGCGGACGATTTCACCACCCACCGGATCCGGCGTGGAGGCGTCGATGCCGACGGCCGCCAATGCCGAAGTGTTGGCCCAAACCGTGTGCCCGTCGATGCTTGGCAACGCGGCGGGCCTGCCACCCGTGGCCGCATCCAGCGCCTTGCGGTCCGGTTGTACCGGCACATCCCAGGCGTTGAAGTCCCAGCGTCCGCCGAAGACCCAGGCCGATGCCGGCAGCGCGTCCGCGTAGTTCCGCACCCTGTCCAGGGCGTCCTCAAGGCTGGTGGTGCCGCGAAGGTCCAGGGCGGCAATCTCGCGGGCGTAATTCGCGGTGTGGATATGGGCATCGGTCAGACCGGGAACCACTGTGGTGCCACCGAGGTCGATGGTTTCGTATGTACCGGTGGCGTGGGCGCGCATTTCCTCGGGTGTGCCGATGGCGAGGATGCGTTCGCCCCGGGTCAGCAGCGCGGTGGCCCGGGGAAGCCCGGCCCATTGGGTGTAGAACGTGGCATTGACGTAGAGGCGTTGCTCAAGCATTCCTAATCCTTTGCGGCATGCTAGCGCCGAATGCGGCATGCCCAAGCGTGTCTTGCGGAACTTCTTCGTCCCGTTCGCAACACTCTAAAGGACGGTGTAGCAAACTATGACGCGCAACACAGCGGCGGTTCGCCAAACTCAGTTCAAGGAAACACTAAGGCTCAATCTGGCGCTGAGGCTGTTGCGCGACGCCGACCGGTTGTTGGCCGCGGGCGGCCAACTGCCGTTTCGGCGCCGGAACTCACAGGATCCGGATAATCCAGTCAGCCACCGTCGCAGATCCCTCGATCAGCTCCGCGTTGCGTTGGTCGCTGCCAAGCGCCCAGAGGCGTGCCTCATCCGGGGACTTGCCGTACCTTTCGTGGCGGTGGATCAGCCGCGAATGGCGCAGCGGCTCATCGGGGGCAATGAACCAGGCCTCGTCCAGACAGGACCGCACGCGTGGCCACGCCCCGCTGTCCTGGAGCAGATAGTTGCCTTCGGTGATGACCAGAGGGATGCTTCCGTAGATCGGCTGCGCGGAGCCTATGGGCTCCTCGAGGTCGCGCCGGAAGTGCGGGGCGTAAATGATTTCCGCCGAGTCCGGTCGCTGCGTGTGGATCCGCTCCAGCAGGGAGGCAAAGCCAGCGTCATCGAAGGTGTCGATGGCTCCCTTGCGGTCCCGCCGGCCGAGGTCCTCCAGCACGGCGTTGGCCAGGTGGTATCCGTCCATCGGCACGAGCACGGCGCGCTCGCTGCCCAACGCCCCGACCAGCCGCTCCGCCAGGGTGGACTTGCCCGCCCCCGGTGCCCCAACGATGCCGAGGATGTGGCGCTCGCCGGGAACGGCGAGGGCTGCCGCGCGGGCGATCACCTCGTCCATGCCGACCTCGGCCGGCGCCGGCAGCCTCACCGTCCCCCTTCGTCCAGGCATGCCGCAATCCGTGGCGCCAGCCCAAGTTCCCGCAGGTTGTCCAGCCAGCGCCGCGGCCCGAGGGTGGCGCAGCGGACACCGGAGACCTCGGCGGCAGCGCCCAGTTGATCGGCGAAGGCCAGCCCGGGCTGCGTCAGAAACCAGCAGAAAGCGCCGTGGAAGAAATCCCCGGCACCGAGGGTGTCCACCACCTCGACGGGCCGGACCGGAACCTCGCCGGATCCTCTCTTGTCCCACCAGAGGACCGGCTCGCCGCCCCGGGTCACCGCAACAGAGGGCACGCCGCGGCCAACGACGACGGCGGCGCTGGCCGCCGGGTCCGCGGTGCCGGGCATGCGGAAGTCTGCGGAGCAGATCACCGCCCGGGCGGCGGGCAACAGTTCGTCCATGACCGGGCGCCAGCGTCCGGCGTCGAGCACCACGGGAAGCTTCTGCCCTGCGGCGCTGCGGGCGGCGGCTGCGGCCAGCCGGGGATGGTGCCCGTCTATGAGGACCACGGCTGCGCCTTCCAGCAGCCTGTCCAGGTCTTCCGGTTCCCGGACGTCATGCCCGGCGGCATCGAGGGAGACCACCGACCGTTCCCCGGTCACGGTGTTGACGATGACCGAGGAGATGGCAGCCTCCGCCACCGAGCCGACGTCGATGACCTCGACGCCGTGCTGTGCCAGGTCCTCGCGGATGATGCCTGCCGCAGGACCGGCGCCGACCGCGGTCAGGAGTCGGGCCCGGCCGCCCAGGGCGGCGAAGACGACGGCGGCGTTGGCCGCCGGTCCACCGGCGGCGCAGGCCTGCCAACTGGCGGTGATTTTGTCGTTCGGGCCCGGGACACGGTCCGCCCGCTGGATGACATCGAGGGTGGCCAGTCCCACGAAGACGCCCAACGAGGACGTTTCAGGCCCCACCCGCATGCTCCAAGGCGGTCGGTTCCATGGCCCCGGTCATCAGGGCAACCACATCGGACATCTGGCGTTCCCGGGGGCTGACCACGGCGGCGCGCTGGCCGAGGCGGTGGATATGGATCCGGTCCGCCACCTCAAAGACGTGGGGCATGTCGTGGCTGATGAGCACCACCGGCAGGCCGCGGTCCCGAATCTGCTTGATCAGGTCGATGACCATGCCTGATTCGCGCACCCCCAGCGCCGCCGTCGGCTCGTCCATAATGATGACGCGTCGGCCGAATGCCGCGGTGCGCACCACGGCCACGCCCTGCCGCTGGCCGCCCGAGAGTGTCTCTACCGCCTGCCGGACAGACTTAATGCTGACTTTCAGGTCGTTCAGATGCTTCAGGGACTCCTCCCGCATGGCCTTCTTGTCCAGGCGGCGGAACACCGAACCCATGATCCCTGTTTGGCGTATCTCCCGGCCCAGGAAGACGTTGCTGGCAATATCCAGCGCGGGCACGACGGCGAGATCCTGGTACACGGTTTCGATGCCGGCGTCCCGGGCGTCCAGCGTGCTGTGGAAATGGACCGGTTTACCGTCCATGAAAATCTCCCCGGCGTCCGGAATCAGGGCCCCGGTCAGGGCCTTGATCAGGCTGGATTTTCCTGCACCGTTGTCCCCGATGACCGCCAGGACCTCGCCGGCGCGCAGCTCGAAATCCGCGCCGTTGATGGCGGTGACGCTGCCGTAGCGCTTGACGAGGCCGCGGGCCTCCATGATCGGGGTGCCCGCGGGAG
The DNA here is from genome assembly GCF_059091905.1 of Arthrobacter sp. Dra40. NCBI lineage: Bacteria > Bacillati > Actinomycetota > Actinomycetes > Micrococcales > Micrococcaceae > Arthrobacter > Arthrobacter sp. Dra40. The sequence continues at coordinate 13,047 of NZ_JBNHHB010000094.1, read as the reverse complement.
CGGCCGGTGCGGGGTCCGCCGTCGGCAGGTCAATTGGCTCTGTCATTGGGTCTTCCTTCTGGCGAACTGGTCCAGCGCGACGGCCGCGATAACCAACACTCCGGTGGCGACGTTCTGGTAGAGCGCGTCGACGTTGGCCGCGGTCAGGCCGCTGCGCAGCACACTCACGATCAACATGCCGATGAGGGTCCCAAGGATGCTTCCCCGGCCGCCGAAAAGGCTGGTCCCGCCGATGACGACGGCGGTAATCGTTTCCAGGTTGGCGTTCTGGAAGGCATTGGGGTCCGCGTTGGGGATGCGTCCCAGCGCCGCCCAGGCCCCGATCGCGGCGATGAATCCCGCAATCGTGTAGACGAAAAGCAGCGTCCGGTTGGATTTGATGCCGACCAGCTTGGCCGCCTGCGGATTGCCGCCCACCGCATAGACGTGCTGGCCGCCCGCGGTCTGAGTCAACGCATACCAAGCCACCAGATAGACCAGCAGCATGGCGACGACCCCGTAGGTGGTCGAAAACGCCCCGCTGCCGATGCTGTTGCCCAGGAACGTCTGCGGTCCGTCCGGCGCGGCGTAGGTCTGTGACCCGGCGTAGAGCTGGGTGATCGCATAGATCGCCGTGAAGGTTCCCAGCGTCACAATGAACGGCGGCAGCCGCAACACCGTGACCAGCACGCCGTTGATGGCTCCGGCCACAACACAGACGACTACGGCGGCCAGGATCCCCACCCAGGGCCCGTTCACGGCGCCGATCTTTGCCATGACGATGGTGCCCAGGACGGCGATCGCCCCGATGGACAGGTCAATGCCGCCGGTGAGGATGATCAGCGTCTGCGCGACGGCGAGGATGCCCACCACCACTGACTGCTGCAGGACCAGCGAGAGGTTGTAGGGGGTGAAGAACGTGTCCGTGATGAGGGAAAAAACAACGACCGCGATAATCAGCGCCGCCAGCGGACCGACCAGCGGCTGCCGCAGGGCGTTAGTGAGCCGTACGGTGCGCTGGTTTGCAGGCCGAGGAGCAGTGATCGTGGGGACCGGAGCATTGGTACTCATTACTTCCTCCAGGACAGCAGTGCGGGCGCCTTGGCTGCGCCCGCACCATACCGGATGGGGACGGGCAGCGGGCCTTATCCCCAGCAGTTCTTCAGACCCCAGGAGGTGTCCTTGGAGTCAATGCCCTTGACGGCCTTGTCGGTGATGACCTCTGCGCCGGTGTCCACGAAGCCGGAGGGCTTGGTGCCGTCCTTGGCGTAGGTCACGATCGCCTTCACGCCGTCGCCGGCCATCTTTGCCGGGAACTGCATCACTGTCGCCCCGATGACGCCCTTTTTCACATTCTCGACGCCGGTGCAGCTGCCGTCGATGGAGCCGATGGTGATCTGGTTTTCCTTGCCCGCAGATTTGATGGCCTGGTAGCCGCCGGCTGCTGCCGGTTCGTTGATGGTGTACAGCGAGTTGGCGTCGGGCACGCGCTGCAGCAGGTTCTCCATCGCGGTCTGCGCCTTGGTCTGGTCGCCATTGGTATTGGCCTTGCCCAGGATCTCCGGGGAGTCCTCGCTCAGGCCCATGCCCTCGAGGAAGCCGTCATGGCGGAAGGTATCCACGGTTCCGCCCGGGGTGCCGTCCAGCATCAGCACTTTCGGCTTCTTGTCGCCTAGGGCGCCCTTGACCCAGCTGCCCTGCAGGACCCCGGCCTTCTTGTTATCTGTGGCGAAGGTGGCATCCACCGCGTCCGCCGGATCCGTCGCGGTGTCCAAGGCAATAACCACGATGCCCGCGTCCCGGGCCTTCTTGATGGCATTGAGGATTCCGGTCGAGGAGTTCGGGGTGATGAGGATGCCCTTCACGCCCTGGCTGATCAGGTTCTCGATGGCAGTCACCTGGCCCTCGTTGTCGCCGTCGAACTTCCCGGCGAGGGCGATCAGTTCGGCGCCCTCGGTCTGCGCCTCGGCCTTGGCTGCTTCCCGGAGCTTGACGAAATAGGGATTCGAATCCGTTTTGGTGATGAGCCCGATCTTGGTTGTTTCACCTGAGTTGCCGCCTGCGGTGTTGCCGCTCCCGGTGGAGCCGCCGCCGCCGGAGCCGCAGGCTGCGGTTCCAAGCAGCAGGGTTCCCACGGCGAGCACCACCCGGCCCTTGGTCCACAGCGACGTCCGGCCCGATTCTTGCTGAATCACACGTGGCATAACGACTCCCTTTTGTCTATGACGCGTGTCACACGCCGGCGATGGATGCCTTGACACTAAACCCGGACAAGCGCTTGCGCAAGCGCTTGTCCGTGATTAGTTTGGGAGCACTGGATCGGGGCATGGACTGATTCAGGTACCGCAGCGACGGGAGTTAAGGGAGCTCGATGGCGACAATGGCGGACGTGGCACGGGTAGCCGGGGTCGCCGGTTCGACGGTGTCGCATGTTCTCAACGGCACCCGGAACGTCAGCGAAGCGACCCGCGGCCGCGTCCTCCAGGCCATGGACACGACCGGCTATCGGTACAACTCGCTGGCCAGGTCGCTGGCGGTCAGCAAGACCCGAACCATCGGCCTGTCCATCTCGGTGCTGACCAACCCGTACTTCGGCAGCCTCGTAAACGCCATCGAAAAGAGGGCACGCGCCGAGGGCTACACGCTCGTCCTTGGCGACTCCCATGACGATGCGGAAAACGAACTCCGGGTGGTGAATTCGCTGCTGGACCGCCGGGTGGACGGCCTCATTGTCGCCCCGTCCGCGGGGGCACAAGAAGCCACGCTGCCGGTCATCGCCAAGGCCGGGACACCCGTGGTCCTCATCGACCGGTTCGTGGACGCCGAGTGCGACCAAGTGGAACCCGAGAATATCGAGCCCGCGCGCCGGATTACCGAGCACCTGCTGGAAAAAGGCCACACCCGCATCGGTGCCATTTCCGGGCTGCCCGGCCTGCAAACCAGTGCGGAACGGCTGCAGGGCTTCCGGGAGGCGTTTGCCGTCAGGGGGCTGCGGTACGACGCGGGGCTGGTCGTCTCCGGCGAATCCCAGGCGGAAGCCGCACGCACAGCGGTGCTCGGCCTGTTCCGACAGCCGGATCCGCCCACCGGGCTCGTTGTCCTCAACAACGCCATGACCATCGGCACCATGCGGGCGCTGCGGGAACTGGGGCTGAGGGTTCCCGACGACGTCGTTTTGGTCTGCTATGACGATTTCGAATGGGCGGACCTGTTCGAGCCGCGGCTCACAGCCATAGCCCAGGACGTCGTCACGATGGGTGCCACCGCCGTCGAAATGCTGCTCCAGCGCCTGGGCGGGGACGGCGGGCCGGCGCGGAAACTGCGGATTCCCACTACCTTCAACCACCGCAATTCCTGCGGCTGCCGCCCCTGACCTGATGTGGAGTCCCGATGCCCATTGCCAGTCCAGGCGCCTACCTGGCCATGATCGACCGGGCGCGGGAGAAGGGCTTTGCCTACCCTGCCATCAACGTCACCTCGTCCCAGACGCTCAATGCCGCCCTGCAGGGCTTCGCCGAGGCCGAGAGCGACGGCATCATCCAGATTTCCCTGGGCACGGCCCTCTACCTGTCCGGAAACGCAGTGCAGGACAGGGCCGCCGGTACCCTCGCCCTGGCAGCCTACGCGGCGGAAGTGGCGGCCCACTACGGTGTGACCGTTGCCCTCCATACCGACCACTGCGGCGCCGATAACGTCGACGACTGGATCCGGCCGCTGCTGCGGCACGCCAGCGAGCGGGTCCGGGCCGGCCAGGACCCGCTGATCCAGTCGCATATGTGGGACGGCTCCGCCCTGGAGCTGGGGCGGAACCTGGACACCGCACGGGAACTGCTTGAGCTGTCCGTCCGGGCGGCCACCCTCCTGGAGATCGAAGTTGGCGTCGTCGGCGGCGCCGAGGACGCCGGAGCGGGCATGGATGAAAAGCTGTACTCGACAGTGGCGGACGCCCGGGCCATCGTCGATGCGTTGGGCCATGGGGAACACGGCCGCTACCTGACCGCGCTGACGTTCGGCAACGTGCACGGCGCCTATAAGCCGGGCGCGGTGCGGCTGAGGCCCGAAATCCTCCGCGACATCCAGCAGCAGGTCGGTTCCGAGCTGGGCGTGGAGAAGCCCTTCGACCTGGTGTTCCACGGCGGCTCCGGTTCCACCGAGGAAGAAATCGCCAAAGCAGTGGAATACGGCGTCGTCAAAATGAACATCGACACCGACACGCAGTATGCCTTTACGCGCTCCATCGCGGGCCACATGTTCAGGAACTACGACGCCGTACTCAAGATCGACGAGGAAGTCGGAAACAAGAAGTTTTACGACCCGCGGTCCTGGGGCAAGCCAGCCGAGAGCGCCATGGCGCAGCGGGTTGTCGTAGCTGCCCGGACACTGGGGTCGGCCGGCATGGCTATGCGCTGACCCAACGGACGTCGTCCTTAGGTCAGCTGGAGATCCGTGATGCAGGTGGCGCTGTCATCGGTCGTGGAGAAATCCGCTGAGCCGGAGTGCCCGTCGTAACGTACTTCGATGGTGCCGTCGATGTCGCCGGGAACCCAGAAGCCTGCGAACCCGTTGCTGAAGGTTTCAATCCGCTCATCCACCAGCGTGTCCCCGGTGGTGTTGTCGATGATCTTGACGCTCATGTCCTTGTTGCCCAGCTCGCCCAGGCAGGTGGTCAGGCTGTGGTAGAAGCAGTCGTGGGTCTGGTTGAGGTACGGGGCCACCGAGATGTACGAACTGTCGTCGGGCAGGTCCAGCGTCACCTCGTGGCGGCCGCCGTCGGTGAGGAGTAAATCATCCTGCCGGACCGATGCCATCAGGGTGGCGGGCCGTTCGGCAGTGTCCAGCCGGTCGAGGTGGTCGATGATGCCTGCCGCGTCCATGCCGTCGAGCCCGTACCCGGCGAGGAACCCGGCGTCCGTGGCCTCCCCTGCGGACGGAGTCCCGGGGACTGGCGCACAGGCAGTCAGCATCAGGGTAAGCGCAGCAGCGGCGATAACGGGCCGTTTCATATCCATCTCCTCATCCCCGCGCCAGAAGGTGGGCAGCGCGGGGCCAACGGGGTGACTTGTCCTTAAGAAAGAACGACGACGGCAAGTGCACGCCGTCGTCGTTCTTCTATTTTAGGGGTGGATCAGTGCTGCGGCTCGCGGGCCTTCAGCAGGGGCGCGAAGAACCCGGCCAGTTCGTCCGTGGCCGTCAGCGGCAGGACGTTCGCCACGTACTGGTCCGGCCGGACTACCACGATGGCGCCGTCGCGGGAGATGCCGCGGACGTCGAAGATGTCTTCATCCTTGGCGGTGCCGAAGACCTTCTCGAGGTTGGTCAGCTGGAACGGGCCCACCTCGGGCTTGAACACGGCGGGCACGGCGTTGATGTCCACCTCTTCGTGATGCTGCTGGTAGACAACCTTCACGTCGAACCAGGCATCGAGGTCCGCGCCCTCCGGCGTGGCGGCCAGCGGGGAGTCCGGGGCGTTCACCAGCCACTCGGCCAGGTTTGCAACAGCGGCCGACTCGCCGGCCTTCGCCTGGTCGGCGAAGACGTAGATGCGCCAGCGCCCGTCGGCCTCGGCAAGATGGCCCAGGTGCAGCGGGTTGGTGTCGCAGACGCGGGAGACGGGGGCGGACTTGAAGCGCTTGCCCACCGGGAACCCGGTGGCCAGGTCCTGGTGGCTGCGCGCGCCGGTCAGGATCGACTGGGCGTACTCGGTCATGAAGCCGGCCGGGAACTCAGCGGTCCGTACGTAGAAGTCCTCGAGCTCCGACGGATCGGTGAACTCCTCGGGCTTCTTGGCCATCATCGTCGACCATTCCTTGTCGAAGTCGATGAGGTCCTTGGCCACGACCTGGCGCTCGGCGGAGTAGGTGGAGAGCAGGCTCTCCGGGCTGCGGCCCTCCAGCACGTGTCCCAGCTTCCAGGCGATGTTGAAGCCGTCCTGCATGGAGACGTTCATCCCCTGGCCGGCCTTGGCGCTGTGCGTGTGGCAGGCGTCGCCGGTGATGAAGACGCGCGGCGTGCGGGTGCCGACGTCCTCGGGCAGCAGGTCGTCGAACCGGTCGGTGAGGCGGTGGCCCACCTCGTACACGCTGTGCCAGGCAACGCTGCGCACGTCGACCGTGTACGGGGTCATGATCTCGTTGGCCTTGGCGATGATCTGCTCGATGGAGGTCTGGCGGATCTTGCCGTTGTCGTCCTCGGGCACCTCGCCGAGGTCCACGTACATGCGGAACAGGTAGCCGCCTTCGCGCGGGATCAACAGGATGGTGCCGCCGTCGTGCGACTGGATGGCGCACTTGGTGCGGATGTCCGGGAAGTCGGTCTGGGCCAGCACGTCCATGACGCCCCACGCGTGGTTGGCGCTGTCGCCGGCCAGGGTGCTGCCGATCGAGGCGCGGACCTTGCTGCGGGCGCCGTCGCAACCGACCACGTACTTGGCGTGGACGATGCGCTCCTGGCCGGCATCCGGGCCGGCGCTGCGGATCAGCGTCACCTTCACCGGGTAGTCGCCTTCGTCAGCAACCTCCAGGGTCTTGAATTCCCAGCCGTAGTCCGGCGTCAAGCGGGAGGGCGAGTTGGCCGCGACCTCCGCGAAGTAGTCCAGCACGCGGGCCTGGTTGACGATCAGGTGCGGGAATTCGCTGATGCCCATCTCGTCGTCGACGGCGCGGCCGCCGCGGACAATGTGCTTGGGGTTCTCCGTGCCCGGGCGCCAGAAGTTCATCTCCGTGAGCCAGAAGGCCTCAGCGGTGATGCGCTCGGCGAAGCCGAAGGCCTGGAAGGTTTCCACGCTGCGGGCCTGGATGCCGTCGGCCTGGCCGAGGACCAGCCGACCCTCCCGGCGCTCCACGAGCCGCGTGGTGATGTTTGGGAACTGGGCCAGCTGGGCGGCCGCGAGCATGCCCGCGGGACCGGAACCCACGATGAGCACGTCGACCTCGTCGGGAAGCTCCTCGGGGCGGTCGATGCCTACACCGGCTGCCGGCTTGACGCGCGGGTCTCCGGATACGTAACCGTGGTGGTGGAACTGCACGGGTGTCCTCACTTCTGTTGCCATCTGCGGCCGTCGCCGGTGTTCGGTATTTGAACACCGGGTTCTATAACTGAATAACCGTTCGGTTGCAGATACTGTACGGCAAACATGACGCAGCTAACAAGTAACGCGGGTAACAGCAGAGGACGACGGCGGCACTCGCGCGCCGCCGTCGGCCTCCGTCCGGGGTGCCCGCCGAGGGCGGGCAATGGATCAGGCCTGCGCCGCCCGCCCCCGGTCGGCTCGGCGCATTTACACGGCCGCCCTGCTCGACGCGCGGCCGTGCACCAGGTAGTACAGCGGGATGCAGGCGAGCATGAGCACGCCAAGCCAGGCATACATGCCGTTGAAACCGGTCAGCGGCACCAGCAGGCCCAGCAGCACCGGGCCGAATCCGGTGCCGATGTCGAGCATCAGGTAGTAGCTGGCCAGCGCCTTGCCGAACCTCCGGTCCTCCACCAGCCGGACCGTGATCGCCTGCGTTCCGGGCAGCAGAGTTCCGAACCCGAAACCGCTCAGGACCGCGGCGAGAAGGACAACCCAGGTGGCCGGTCCAAGCGCCAGCACTGCCAGGCCGGCGGCGAACAGCGCCATCGCCGGATACAGCACCACGTTGTCGCCCCGGCGGTCCTGAATCCTTCCGGCGGTCAGGCGCGACACCAGCACGGCCACGGCAAACACCACAAAGAACAGGGCCGCGGCATTCGGAGCACCGGACGCCTCGGCATACGAGGCCAGGAACGAGAGCACACCGGAGTAGGCAAGCCCGCTGACCAGCAGCACCGTGGTGATCGGCAGGACCGCCGGGTCGAATACCTTGCCCAGCAGGACCGCGGGCGTCCGGCGCATCCTGTCCGGCCCGCTGACACTGCCGTGATTGGCGACGACGGCGGACGCCGGCGGCGCTTCGGGCAACTTCAGGACGAGGGTCACCAGCAACGCCGCGACGGAACATGCGGCGCACACCAGGAACGCGCCGTCGTAATTACCGCCGACCACCAACAGCACGGCCAGCAGCGGTCCCAAGGCGGTGGCCAGCGTGGTGGACACGGCGAAGTAGCCGGTGCCTTCACTGCGCCGGGCAGGCGGAATCAGTGCCTGCGCTCCCGCCGTGACCGCCGTGTTGGCCAGGCCGAAAGCAACGCCGTGGACCAACCGCAGCACCAGCAACGATGTCAGGGAGCCTGCCGGAATGTACAAGAGGGAGGCCACGACGAAAGCAGCCAGGCTGATCAGCAGCATCCGCCGCCGGCCCACGTTGTCGATCAGCGGCCCGGCGAAGAACCGCGAGACGAGCGCCCCGACAATGAACGCACTGGAGGCAAAACCGGCCCCGGTGTCCGACGCCTGAAAGCGCTGCACCGCGTACAGCGCCATGGACGTCATCAGCAGGTAGAAGACGATATAGATGAACAGGTTTGCGCCGATCGCCAGCACAAAATGCCTGCTCCACAGCTTCTCCTGCATGCCGTCGGCCTCCTCGTTTGCCGGATTCCGGGCTGGCTGTTCGGATACCGGTCTTGCTCGTGCCGGCCCGGACGTCCCGGATGAACCAGCAGTCCTGATTATGCCGTGCAGTGCCGGAGCGGATGGAGCACGAGGAGCCGCGGTACCGCCGGAACCGCCACCCCCACGCTAAAGTCCTGGCACGCAGGGGCCGGTGCCCAGCAACGCCAGACCGGCCCGGTCGCCGTCGGCCAGCGAGGTCACGCCATTGGCTCCGGCGTGCATCAATTGCTTCGGATCATCCACGTGGGCCAACCCCAGCACATGGCCCAGCTCGTGGATGATGACGGACCGGACATGTTCCCGCCCGTCCGGGTAACCGAGGGTGTTCTGGAGGGCCGGCCCATCCAGCGCGACCTGGCCTGCGACCAGGACGAGCGGAGTTCCCGGCGCCCTCACCCAGGAACTACCGCCCAGCCCGGCGACATCTCCGGCCAGTCCGGACACTTCGCCCGGATCCGACCACGTGATTAGCACCGGAGCCCACCTCTTGCCATACCGGTCCGGCTGGAAGCGCTCGCGGCCGTCCTCGGCGAAAGCCTCGTCAGTGGGTCCGTCATAGACGAACTGGAGCCCGCTGGCCGCCGAGACCTCGGCGATGGCTTCCCGAATCAAGCCCTCGGAGCCCGCCGGCGCCTTGTCCGGTCGGACCACGTAGTGGATGGGGCGGCAGGGGTCGTAGGCGACGAAGGGCTGCGAAGTCTTCGGCGGCGTCGCGTACAACTCAAAGGCCTCCGAGTCCGCGACGTCCGGGGGCTGGCCCAGCGGACTGTCAGCCGCTTCGACACCGCGGGGCGGGACGTCCGCGCCGGGGAGGTAAGGTGCCACTGCCGGCATGACGTGCCGGCTGAACACGCCGGGGGCGAAGCACAACGCGGCGACGAACGCGATGGCCAACCCCGTCGAGAGGCGGCCGGCTCGGCGCGGGGAGCTGCGTCGCTGCTTTGCACTGCGGCGGACGTTTGCCTTCGACCGTTGCCCGGACGGCATCAGACCGGCGGCAGGACCCGCCGCGGAGGGGTGTCCGGAAGCCTCGTCCAGGGCCCATCGGGGAATCCGGCCGCTGGGAGAACGCCGTGCACTCACTTCTGCGGGCGGAGCTTCGGCACCGGGGGATAAGCCCCTGGTGCGTCCGTCTTCCCGATGCTGCATCTGCTTCCCCCAACTGCGCCGTCGTGCCCCGCCGGCTGCAAAACATTATACGTTTCAGCATAGGGCGAGGGTCGAAACGGGTGTGTGGGGGAAGTGGGCGTGCGGGTGACCGTAAGGCGTGAGGCGCGCGGGTGACACATCAGGATTAAGCGGGCACCGCCGTAGTACTACCGAGTGTCCGGACGCTTCCGCTCCGACGCACGCACCGCCAACAAACCGCAGGCAGTAAACGCGACGGTGCAGGCGAAGACCAAAGACAAGGGCGCAGCCCAGCCGCCGGTCACGGTGTGCAGCCAGCCCGCCAATGGCGGTGCGCAGGTCGCGGCGAGGTACCCGCCGGTCTGGATCCGGGCGGAGGCGGAGGCAGCCTCTTGATCGTTGTGCGCGACCCGGGGGATGACGGTGAAGATCGCTGTGAAGCCGCCGCCTTGGGCGATGCCGCCGGTGATGGACCAGAGGATGTAGGCGTCGGGGGCCAGGAGCAGGCCGATGGGGAGCGTCATCCACAGGATCGCGACGCAGGCGGTGGGCACCCAGAGCCGGGTCCGTGCAGCCAGGAGCGGCACCCCAAACGCGCCGACAATGGCGGCGATCTGGAAGAGGGAAGCGGTGGCTCCGGAGCCGGCAAGGGACAAGCCCCGAAGATCCGACAACAGCAGGGGCAGCCACGTGGTGGTGGCGTAATAGGCAGCGGACTGCCCGCAGAAGGCCAAGGTCAACAACCCAACGATCCATCTGTTGCTGCGGCCAGCGGAGGCCTTCGGCAAGCGGGCCGCGGCTGTCCCCGGTCGGCCGGCATCGCGCGGTTCCGCTGACGCAGCAGGAGAATCGTTCGCCGCGCTGCCCGGCCCGGCTGCCAGCGCCTCGCGCCGCCGTCGCGCCATGGGCAACCAAAAGGCGAGCCCGAGCACGATCACCACGCCCCAGGCCATAAGCGCCCACCGCCACCCGATGAGCGCGGCGAGTGGTGCGGTGCCCAGCAGGGTGGCCATGGACCCGACGTTCATCGTGGCCGTGTAGGCGCCGGTGACGGCGGAGACCCGCTTCCAGGGCACATCGCGCCGGATCAGCACCGGCGCCACGATGTTGCCGAGCGTGATGGCGGCGCCAATGATTGCGGTGCCGAGGAGCACCACGGACACCGGGCCAAGGGAGCGGATCACCGTGCCGGCCAGGACGCCGCCGAGGCACAGCAGGACGGTGGCCTCGGGCCCCCACCGGCGGATCGTCCGGGTGGCCAGCGGAGTGGCCAGCGCGAAGAGCAGCACCGGAAGCCCGGTGAGCAGGCCCACCCCGGCTGCCGTCAGGCCGGTGTCGGACTGGATGGCCGGGACCACGGCGGTGGGAGCGATGATCGGCGCGCGCAGGCTCAACGCCAAGAAGACAATGCCCAGGACCACCCACGGCAACGCCGGCCGGGAGGCGAATACGCGGTCCGTGGCTGGCTCCTTCACGTTGTCTGACGAGTACGGGCCTCACCGGCCCACCAGCCACCCTAGCCGAAGCGGCGATCCGTGCGGCCTGTCGCCGCCGTCGTCCGTCATGCACCGCCGCAAGGTGAGCGGCGCCGTCGTCCTCGGCCGTAGCGGGCAGGAACCGCGGCGCGTGCTGGAAACTCGCTTTCAGCCGAGGTAGGTCTGCTTGAGCTCGACACCGACGGCGTGCGCCGCGGGCACCAAAACTTCGAGGACCGGGGCGGCGCGGAAGCCGGCTGCTGGAGACGCACCGGGGGACAATCGGAGCGGCGGGCCTCGTCTGAGGGGGCAACCTGAATGAAAGTCGTACACCAAACGGTCGTTTGGGCATGACAGTATTCAGACATGATCACACAGGACGCGGAGAAGCTTCTCGCATATATGGATTCGAAAGGTATTGGCGGATCCACAAAAATCACTCGCGGTTGGTCCCATATAGGCGCACTTGTGGTCGACGCTGTTCTCCAGCGCCGCCAAAAGTACAAGAGCACAGTTCTACCCAGAGTGCAGGCACTTATTGCCGAGTGGCCCGATGCGGAGACAACTTCCGGCTTCCGCCTACGCCTGGAGCAGGGCGGGCTCTCGGGATTGATTCGGTGGAGGGGGCAGGAACGTCTGGCTCAAATCGCCGAAATCGTTAACGTCTTTGAGAGCGACGAATTTCGAATCGAAACGGTTGACGATCTTCGGACTCAGCTCTCGAATTCAGTTCAGCGGCCCCTACTTCGCGCTGCCCTGCGTAGAGTCGATCACGTGGGCCCTAAGACGGTGGATTACTTCGATATTCTCGCGGGGTTGGATACCGGGACAGCTATCGATGTACGTATTCGTCGCCACCTGCGGTCAGCTGGGATTTCGAACCTGCAATATGGCCATGTTCAGGCAGTCATCCGTGCTGCGGCAGACATCAGGCAATGGCGCCACGGCGATGTTGATGCCGCACTGTGGAACGCATGACCTCACGCAGGGGATTGAGCGACTAATTCGCTAACCTCGGCGCGGGTTCCGAGTAGTTGATCTCCACACAGCGCTAAAGAACGGTACTGGCAGTCGGCTACGGCCAGTGGTGGGGGCTGGGGAGTGGCTCCAACTCTGCCAACATAAGTGGCTAGACGTGATCTCAGTAAGAGGCTGGTCCTCGCGGTGGTAAAGTCAGGACAAGTATGCTTTCTGCCCGCAACGCTGCGGGGGAAGCCGCCGAAGTGCCTCAGGCGCATCGGCCACCCCAGACTTCAAATGCCGGTAACTCCGGCTTCGGGCGTTGACGCCCGGCAACACCGCACCACAGATCGGATTACATGAACACCAAGCCGTTGCAAACCCCTCCCAAACTCGCCAAAGACGCCTTGCGCATCGTCCCCCTGGGCGGCCTGGGCGAAATCGGTCGGAACATGACGGTGTTCGAGTTCGGCGGAAAGCTGCTGATCGTCGACTGCGGCGTGCTGTTCCCGGAGGAGCAGCACCCGGGCGTGGACCTGATCCTGCCCGACTTCTCCTACATCCGCGAACGCCTCAACGACGTCGTCGGCATTGTGCTGACCCACGGCCACGAGGACCACATTGGCGGTGTGCCGTACCTGCTCAAGGAACGCGCCGACATCCCCGTGATCTCCGCGAAGCTGACGCTGGCCTTCGTAAAGACCAAGCTGCAGGAACACCGCCTGAACGCCAAGATGGTGCAGGTCAAGGAAGGGGACCGGAAGAAGTTCGGCCCGTTCGACCTGGAATTCTTGGCCGTCAACCACTCCATCCCGGACGGACTGGCCGTTGCCATCCGCACCGGGGCCGGCCTGGTACTGGCCACCGGCGACTTCAAGATGGACCAGTTCCCGCTGGACCGCCGGATCACCGACCTGGCCGGGTTCGCGCGGCTGGGCGACGAGGGCGTGGACCTGTTCCTGCCGGATTCCA
>NZ_JBNHHB010000093.1:0-19439 GCF_059091905.1 Arthrobacter sp. Dra40 | reverse complement strand
AGCGGTTCGCCGTTCCTCGGCGGCATTGCCGGCATTGGTCTGGGCGGCCTCGTTCATCTTCGGCCGGGCGTCCAGAACCTGCAGCATGCCGTCGAAGATGGTGGACTTGCCGACGCCGGAATCACCGGTCAGCAGGGTTCCGGCGCGGTCCACCCGGATGGTGTGGGCGCCGTCAAAGGTGCCCCAGTTGACCAGTTGCACGCAGCTGAGCCGGTGCTGGCCGGGATTGAGCAGCCCGTCCATGGGCAGGATGGTCTCAATGCTCATTTCAGGCCTCCCCGCCGTCGGACGCCGGGTGGTCTGCCGCCTCAGCCGCCGCCGCCGGCGGGGCGTCGCCGGCCAGGGCGCTGAGCACCGCCGGGATGTCGCCGATGTTCTCGAACGGCAGGGCCAGGGGCAGCGCGGGCGAAATGACCCATACGTCCGGAAGCTCGGTGGCTTGCAGCAGCCGGCGCTCGTTGGCGAGCTTGCGGATGGCCGCGTCGGCCAGATCCTCCACGTGTTTGGCGTCGCGCTGTTCCGGGTCCACATAGTTCTGCAGCACGTCGATCACATCGGCGCGGCTGATCAGCGGCTCCGTCCCCGTACCCGCGTGCCGGTCCTGCACCAGCCGCATGCGCAGCAGCAGCAGGGTTTCTTCACGCGTCATCTCCCGTTGCCGCTGCAGGGCGCTGGTGTGCGGCTCGGCCATCGGGACGGGCCGCAGCATGGCGACCTTGCGGTCCTCGTCGATGACCAGTTCCAGGAACAACTCGCTGAGCCGGGAGGCCAGGACCCGGCGGTGTTCCACCACAGTGTCGTAGACGCGGTCGCTGGAATCGACGTCCAGGTAGGGTCCGCGCAACAGCCGGATCAGGGCTTGGCGCAGTTTCATCGGCAGCCTGCCCGTATCGCCGTCGAACAATTCCGGTCCCTCCAGGACCTCGTCGCGGACGGGAGCGGTGGTGGCCGCTTGTCCGTCCGGCGCTTCGTTTTCGCCCAGGTTCCCGTCCTCTTCCAGCGGGCCCGGGACAGCGGGCGTGTCGCCAAGATCCAGCCGGGCCACACGGTCCGGCCCTCCTGCCGTCTCGGTGCCGGCTTCGGTCAACTCGTTCATGAGGCTGCAGCTTTCGTAAAGGTGACGGCCGGCAGCACCGCTGTGCGTTCGCTGCCGTCGATCTGGATCAGGGTCACGGTGTCGGTCGTCTCGGCGTCCAGCACGCCGCCGGAATTCAGGGCACGGTGCAGCAGCCAGCGCAGGCTGTTCAGGTGCCGGTGTTCCGGTTCCAGTTCGGCGTAGACCGCCGACAGGGGAGCGGGGCCGCGGGACTCGACGACGCTGCGCACGGCGTGGGAGAGGACCTCCGCGTCCGCCTGCGGTGTCCGGACCGCCCGGCGGATGTCCGCTTCAGTGAACTCCGGAGGTGCCGGCAACTTCGCCGGTGCCTGGTGATCCTGCGGATCGTAGAGCCGGACCATGCTGACCGATTCGAAGCCCGAACCGAAGAGCAGGGGCGCCGGGACAACCGCCCGGCGGCCAGGGAGTTTGTGGCGGGAGTAGAGGATCGCCGCCTCGGCCGCCCGAATGGCTTGGCGCAGCTGGACCGATTCGCGGTAGTCGTCCGACTGCACAAAGGTGTGCATGCTCTCCGAGAGCCGTCCGTAGATGCGGTGGATCTCGGCCGATTGTGCCCGCAACTGGGGCATTAACCGCTGCAGCGCCCGCCGGTCCTCGGCCTCCAGCGTGTCGGCGAAGTCGCGCTCAAGCACGTCGGCGATGGCCTGCCGGAAGCGCTGCTGCTGGTCCTCGTCGTTCAGGAAGGCGGTAAAGCTTTCGTAGGTCCGGCCTTCGGTCGTGCCGCGCAGCCGCTTGTCGGCATCGAGCACCTCGCCCATGGTGATGCCCTTGGTGGCGTTCGACTCCACAATTTCGGCACGCAACGTGTGAAGCATCCGCTCGAGGCCGTCGCGCATCCGTTTGAAATCCGCGGGCAAGCCGGCCGCCAGGGCCAGGACATCGCGTGCGGCCTCCGCTGCGGTGGCATCAGGCAACGACGCCGGGGCGTCGCCGGCTTCCAGTGCGCGGATCTTTTCCTGCCGCTCGGCGATTTCGGCCTGCAGCACCGATATCCTCGCCTCGGGATCGGGATCCGTCTCGTGGGCCAGCGCCTCGATCCGGGTGAGCAAGGTAGCCAGCCGGGAACTGTTCAGGGAGGACGAGGCTCCGGTCAGACCGTCCAGGTACTCCAGAAACCGGGCGGTGGCTTCCGTGGGTTCATAGACGAAGCGGCCGCCTTCGCGCAGGCGGGACAAATAGCGGCGGGCCACCCAATCGTCGGCGTAGTGGCGGGCCGTCCATTCCTCACGCAGCGGCACTCCGGCCCGCCGCAGCTCGGCCAGGAACGCGTCGGTGTTGCGGTGGAACTCCTCCAGTGCCAACCGCGGGCTGGAGCGGGGGAAAGCGGTCCTGAACAGCGCCGGCACCCAGGGGCTGGCCGACGCGAGCTTGAGGCCGGGCGCGGTGGCCAGTGCCTGCAGCTCCTGCCAGCGGGCAAGGGCATTCTGGGTGAAGGACATGGAAGTGCTTTCTGCCCGCGGAAGGGATGAACGGGCCCAGAAAATCTTAGCCGTTCCCGCAACGCTGACGACGGCGGCAGCGGGCCCGGGCGTGCCGTGTCGCCTCCAGCCGCTGCCCGCCGTCGTTGTTCTAGGTTCCCGCTTCCAGCCTCTGGCCGCGCGTGGCCAGCTTTTCGGCGGCCTTCCGACGGGCGACGAGCACCTTCTCATCCACCGGGGCGTCGCCGCTGGCCCGCCGCGACCGGGCATAGGCCATGGCTTCGAGCTGGCGTTCCTGTTCCGCGCCGCTGGCGATCTTTGCGCGCAGGTGCTCCGGTCCATAGCCGAAGGCGTCCACCAGGTCCACGGCGTGCGGGCGCAGCCGGGACAGCAGACGGTTGATGTAGGGGCCGAGGATGCGGGCACGCTGGGCGGAGAGCCGGCCGTACATCAGATACCAGCCCAGGTTTTTCTCCACCAGGGACAGGCCGAACAGGTCCCGCAGCCAGGTGAGTACCCGTCGGGTGCCATCGTCGTCGACCTGCTCCAGTGCGGCCGTGAACGCTTCCCACTGGAGCAGTTCGGCGTGCGCGCGGGCGGCTTCGATCAGCTCATGCTGATGTTCGTTGAACAGCGCCGCCGCCTCCCGCTGCGGCAGCTTGGTGGCATTGCGCAGCGCACCGCCAATACCGGCCACCATGGTGGAAACCCGGTCGGTTAGCAGCTGGCGCTGTGACTCCGGATCCTTCAGGTAGTTGGCGCTTTTGCGTTCCGACCCGCTGTCAGCGAAGGTCTGGGCCACTTGGCGCAGCCCGGTGCGGTGCAGGGTGGCGTCGGCTGCCTGGTGCGCCACCCAGCGGGCCATCACGCCAATGTCGGCATGCCGGAATTCCCTGGCGTAGTCCGCCAGCAGCCTCTTGGCGACCAGCTGCAGCAGGACCGTGTTGTCGCCTTCAAAAGTCGCGTAGATGTCCAAATCGGCGCGCAGCGCGGTGAACCGGTTCTCGGCCAGGAACCCTGCACCGCCGGTGGCCTCCCGGCATTCCTGCAGCGTGTCCAGCGCGTGCCAGGTGCTGAGGGATTTGAGCGCGGCCGCCAAGGTCTCCAGGTCCTGCCGGTCCTCGTCGGTGTCGTGCGCGCCGGAGAACACGTCGTCGAACTTCTCCAGGAGTTGTTCATGGGCGAACGACGCCGCGTAGGTGGCGGCCAGCCGGGGCAGCAGCCGCCGCTGGTGGCGCTGGTAGTCCAGCAATACCTCTTCTGTGGTGTCGGACGAGGCATTGAACTGCCGGCGCTCGGTGGCATAGCGGACGGCGATGGCCAAGGCAACCTTGCTGGCAGCCACGGCGGCGCCGTCCAGCGAGACCCGGCCCTGCACCAAGGTGCCGAGCATGGTGAAAAACCGGCGGCCCGGGCTGGCGATGGGGGAGGAGTAGGTGCCGTCTTCGGCGACATCACCGTAGCGGTTCAGCAGATTGGTGCGCGGGACACGGACCTGGTCGAAGTGCAGGCGGCCGTTGTCGATGCCGTTCAGGCCCCCCTTGTACCCGTCGTCTTCACCGCCGATGCCGGGCAGGAAGTTGCGCTGTTCGTCGCGGATGGGCACGTAGAAGGCGTGCACGCCATGGTCCACGCCGCCGGTGATGAGGTGGGCGAAGACGACGGCCGCCAGGCCGTCATTGGCGGCGTTGCCCAGGTAGTCCTTCCAGGCGGCCCGGAACGGCGTGTGGATGACGAATTCCTGCGTGTCCGGTTCGTAGGTGGCAGTGGTGGCGATGCTGGCGACGTCCGATCCATGGCCCGTTTCGGTCATGGCAAAGGCTCCGGGAGTCTTCAGGCTCATGATGTCCGGCAGCCACTTGTCATGGTGCTCCCGGGTGCCCAAGTGCAACACCGCCGCACCGAACAAACCCCATTGGACACCCGCCTTGATTTGCAGGGAGGGGTCGGCGGTGACCAGTTCCTCGAATCCGGCGACGTTGCCACCGTGATTGTCTTGGCCGCCTAGTCGTGCGGGGAAGGCCCGGTGTACGGCACCTGTGTCCACCAGGTACTTCAACTGCCCGAAGACCCGCTGCCGGTGTTCATCCATCGGCAAGCCGTCGAGGCGGTGCAGTTCGGGGTGTCCGGCCAGCTCACGTGCCGCCTGGCGGACCTCGGCCCAGCGGCCCAGCAACAGCCGGCCCAATGCGGCCACATGTACGGTGGCGCCGTTGTCTTCAACCGGTTCGGGGGTCTCGGCGGGGGGCATATACGTCATCGAATGTCCTTCGGTGGTCGCGAATGGGTCGGGGTCGTCAGGATGGCAGGTCGGCGTGGACGTCCGGGCGTGCCGGTTTCACTGTTGGCCAGTGCCGCGGTCCGCCTGGCCGGGCGGGCCGGAGCCGGCCGCCGGCACCGCATGGTCCGGCGCCACGCCGCTGAGCAGCCACTGGGTGAGCAAGCCTGTCATGAGCTCGCGGCTGGGTTTTGTCCCATCGTCCGGGGCCGCCAGCCAGCCTTCGCCCGCGGCACGCACCATGCCGATGGCTGCCCGGGGCCAGTAGGAAGCGGCCGCCCTCTCTGCGGCGCTTCCCGCCGACGCGGCCAAGTGGCCGCGGAGCGGTGCTTCGATCATGGCTGTGATGTTGGCGAAGAAGTCGTGCAGAACGGCCGAGCTTCCGTCCTTCAGTACCAAGTCTCGCCCCGGCGGCTCCGCGCCCGGTTGCTGCGGGGCCGGAGGATCGGTCGGAGCGTTCCGGGTGACGAATGCGTAGACGTGCGGCGAGGATTCGGCCATCTGCAGGTAGACCGAAACCATGGCGTGCAGACCTTCCTGGGCGGTAGTCGCCGTGGCGGCGGCTTCCTGGAGCCGCGCCTGCATGCGGCCGATGACCACCTCGCCCATGGCCTGCTGCAGACCGGCTTTGTCGCCGAAGTACCGGTAGAAAACAGGCTTGGACGTCCCGGCGGCAGCCGCTATGTCCTCCATCGAAGCATCGGGGCCGAGCCGGTGCACCGCGCGGCGTGCCTCCCGGATCAGTTCACGGCGGCGTTCTGTCCGGTGGCGGTCCCAGCGGGCAGAGCGGCCGTCTGCCGGAGGATCCGGGGTTGTCGCCGCGCTTTGGACTGTGGGGCTGTTCACGTAACTCAGCGTATCAGGTACGCTTGGTTACGGTAACTGTGATTGTCCAGCCCTGTACCCGATCCTCGAGGAGAGCCACCATGGCCGCTTCACCCGACGCCAACGGCGCCCGCCCCGTCAACGGACTGCGCAAGGCAGTCGTCGTCGGCGGCAACCGCATCCCCTTCGCCCGCGCCAACGGTGCGTACACCCAGGCAAGCAACCAGGACATGCTGACGGCGGCACTGGACGGGCTGGTGGCGCGCTTCGGCTTGCAGGATGAACGCATCGGCGAGGTGGCAGCCGGAGCGGTCCTGAAGCACTCGCGCGATTTCAACCTGACCCGCGAGGCGGTGCTCGGCTCTGCGCTCTCGCCGGAAACCCCCGCCTATGACCTGCAGCAGGCGTGTGCCACCGGGCTCGAAACCGTGGTGGGCCTGGCCAACAAGATCAAACTGGGACAGATCGACTCGGCCATCGCCGGCGGCGTCGACTCCGCCTCGGACGCACCGATCGCGGTCAGCGAGGGGCTCCGGGCGGTGCTGCTGGAACTGAACCGTGCCAAGAACCTGCAGCAGAAGCTGACCGCCATCGCCAAACTGCGCCCGAAGGACCTGGCGCCCAACGCCCCGGGCACGGCCGAACCGCGGACCGGGCTGTCGATGGGCGAGCATCAGGCGCTGACCACCGCAGCATGGAACATCACCCGCGAAGCCCAGGACGAACTGGCTCTGGCCAGCCACAGCAACCTGGCGGCAGCCTACGAGCGCGGGTTCTTCGACGACCTGATGACGCCCTACCGAGGGCTGGCCAAGGATTCCAACCTCCGCACCGACACCACCATGGAAAAGCTGGGCAAGTTGCAGGCGGTGTTCGGCAAGAACCTGGGCGCCGAGGCCACCATGACGGCCGGAAACTCCACCCCGCTGACCGACGGCGCCTCCACGGTGCTGATGAGTTCGGAGGAGTACGCCCGCAGCAAGGACCTGCCGGTGCTGGCCGAGGTGGTCGACTCCGAGGCCGCCGCAGTGGACTTCGTGCACGGCAAGGAGGGCCTGCTGATGGCGCCGGCCTATGCGGTGCCCCGGCTGCTCGCACGGCAGTCCCTGACCTTCGCCGACTTCGACTATTTCGAGATCCATGAAGCATTCGCCGGAACCGTGCTGTGCCATCTGGCCGCCTGGGAAAGCGAGGAGTTCTGCCGCAACAAGCTGGGCTTGGAGAAGCCGCTGGGCACGATCGACCGTACGCGCCTCAACGTCAATGGCTCCTCGCTGGCGACCGGGCACCCTTTCGCCGCTACCGGGGGCCGCGTGGTTGCCACCCTCGCCAAGATGCTGCGCGAGAAGGCCGACGCCGAGTCCCGGCCCACGCGCGGCCTGATTTCAGTGTGCGCCGCCGGCGGCATGGGCGTCGTGGCCATCCTGGAGGCAAACTAATGGCCGACCGGTACCTGGATTTGGTCAACGGTCCAGTGAAGGGATTGGCCAAAAAGCTGGGGCTGCCGCAGCCTGCCGTGCTGCGGCGCTACCGGCACGGCGCCCCGCTGCTCCCCGGTCCCGTCCTGGTGCTCGGCTCGGGGACGGGCGCGGACACCCTGGCCAAAGAGCTGCTCGGGTGGGACCTGGACGTCCGCCGGCACGCGGCACCAAAGGAACGCCTTGGCGGCATGGTGCTGGTTCTTGACGAGCTCGCCTCCCCGGAGGAATTGTCCGCCCCGCTGCTTACGGCCGGCTCAAGCCTGAGGGACCTTGCTCCCGGAGGGCGGGTCGTCACGGTCTCCCGCCCCGCTGCCGGCAGTGCACAGCCTGGGCAGGCGGCCGCCCGGCAAGCCGTGGACGGGGCGCTGCGGTCGCTCGCGCACGAGCTGCGCGGCGGCGCCACCGGCAATGGCATCCTGCTGGGCGAGGGCGTGGACGCCGGTGCGCCGGCTGTCCTGGGGCCCCTGCGCTTCCTGCTTTCGGACCGGAGCGCCTACGTCAACGGCCAGTTCGTGTTGGTTGGCTCCGACGAGGGCGCGCTGCCGGTAAAACCGGAGAGCCCGCTGGCGGGGAAGGTCGCCGTCGTCACGGGTGCCGCCCGCGGCATTGGCGCCGCGATCGCCGAGACACTGCACCGGGACGGCGCGCAGATCATTGCCGTCGACCTCCCTGCCGCCGGAGAACAGCTGGCCCAGATTGCCAACCGTGTGGGCGGCACGGCCCTGCAGCTGGACATCACCGCTGCCGACGCCGGCGCGAAGATCGCGGCGCATGCCGCGGAGCGCCACCACGGGCTGGATATTGTGGTCCACAATGCCGGTATCACCAGGGACAAGCTGCTGGCGAACATGGACCAGGCCAAGTGGGACTCGGTCATCGCCGTTAATCTTTCGTCCCAGCTGAGGATGAACCAGCAGCTGTTGTCCTCGGGTGCCTTGCGCGGACGGCCGCGGGTGGTCTCGCTGGCGTCCACCAGCGGGATCGCGGGCAACCGCGGGCAGACCAACTATGCCGCGTCAAAGGCGGGCATTATCGGCATGGTCAGCGCCTCGGCCGCAGAATTTGCCGGCGCGGGCGGCAGCATCAACGCTGTCGCGCCGGGCTTTATCGAAACGGAGATGACCGCCAGGATGCCGTTGTTGACCCGCGAGGTCGCTCGCCGGTTGTCGTCGCTGCAACAAGGCGGGAAACCGCTCGACGTGGCCGAAGCCGTCGCGTTCCTGGCCAGTGATGCTGCCGGCGGCATCAACGGACAGACGCTGCGGGTCTGCGGCCAAAGCATGGTCGGCGCATGAACGAGGTCATCCTGGGGGAGATGCCCGCCCTGTCACGCCTCTATCTGACGGCGGCCTCCACGGCGGCACGGCACAAGCTGGGCGTGGGCCAGCACGCTGAGCAGCTCCCTGAGGTGCGGCATACCCTCAACGGCGTGCGGATCACCCCGGAGCGGGTCACCGGTTTCCAGCAACTGATGCACGGCACGGTCAGGGACACGTTGCCCTCCGTGTTCCTGCACTCGGTCGCCTTCCCAGTCGCCATGAGCGTGATGACCCGGCCGGACTTTCCGCTGCCGCTGCTTGGCATGGTGCATCTGGCCAACCGCGTGCGGCATTTGCGGCCGGTCCACTTCTCCGAACCGTTGACAGTGACGGCGTGGGCCGAAGGCCTTCGCGGCCACCATGCAGGTACCCAGGTGGAACTGCATACCAGGGTCGACGCCGGGGATGACACCGTCTGGGAGGGCGTGTCGGACTACTTGGCCAAGGCGGTCTACCTGCCCGGACTGGACAAGGCTGTCAGACCGGACCGTGCCGATTTCACCCCGCCGCAGCCGACGGCGCGGTGGCGGCTCGGCCCCGAGGCCGGCCGGGAATACGCCGGAGTGTCCGGAGACTTCAACCCGATCCACTTAAGCGCGGTATCGGCCAAGATGCTGGGGCTCAAGCGTTCCATTGCCCACGGCATGTACCTGGCCTCCCGCGTGCTCACGAGCGTGGAAGCCACAGCCAGCGAACCGTTTAGCTGGCTGATCGACTTCGCCGCCCCGGTCTTCCTGCCCGCCACGGTGGCCGTGCGCATCCACGACACCGAACGGGACGGATCGTGGGAAGCGTCCGAGTTCACCGGCTGGGGAGAGCGCAGCCACCGGCTTCATTTCACGGGCAGCGTTAACACCCTCTCGCGGTAGCACGGGACCCGCGTAAACACCGTTTCAGGTGGCAGCCGCCTTGCGTTCAAGCACGTCGCGTTCGCGGTCGTTCTTGGCCAAGGCGGCTGCGGCGGCGAACTCCGTCCGTGCCTCGTCCGGCCGGCCGAGCCTGGCCAACAGCTCGGCCCGGACGCTGGGCAGCAGATGCGATCCGCGGAGCGCGCCGGCCGAGACCAGGCCGTCCACGATGGCCAGCCCTGTGGCGGGCCCGGCGGCCATGGAGACGGCCACGGCCCGGTTGAGTTCGACCACCGGACTGGGCGCAATCCGGCCGAGCGCCTCGTAGAGCAGCACGATCTGTGCCCAGTCGGTCCGGTCGACGCTGGGCGCCACCGCATGGCACTCGGCGATGGCGGCCTGCAGCGCATAGCTGCCGCGGCCGCGGCCCAGCGTGTCGGCTCTGGCCAGTGCGGCACGGCCCCGTTCTATCTGTGCCCAATCCCAGCGCGTGCGGTCCTGGTCGGCGAGCAGGACCGGGCTGCCATCGGACCGGGTACGGGCCGCAAAACGGGAGGCCTGGAACTCCATGAGGGCGACCAACGCGTGCACTTCGGGTTCCTGCGGCATCAGCGCAACCAGGACGCGTCCCACCCGCAGTGCTTCCCCCGCCAACTCCGGCCGGATCCAGCGTTCCCCCGACGTTGCTGCGTACCCTTCGGTGAACAGCAGGTAGACAACCCGGAGCACGCCGCCCAACCGCGCGCCCCATTCATTCGGTTCGGGCACTTCGAACGGCACCTTGGCCGCGGCGAGGGTCTTCTTGGCCCGCACGATGCGCTGCTGAACGGTCGCGACAGGGATGACGAACAGCCGGGCGAGCTCCTCGGTGGAAAGCCCGGCGACGATCCGCAGGGTCAGGCAGACCTGCGCCTCGCGCGAAAGCACCGGGTGGCAGGCGGTGAAGACCAGGCGGAGCACGTCGTCCGGTACCGGATCCCAGTCGACGCCTTCCTCGTCCTGCAGATCGCGGGCGAGCGTCCGGTAGTGCTCCGCCAGACGATCGGCCCGCCGCCAGGCATCAATCGCCTTGCGCCTGGCCACTGCAGTCAGCCACGCGGCCGGTTGGCGCGGAACGCCGGTTGCCGGCCACTGGGCCAGCGCATCGGCCACGGCTTCCTGCGCCGCATCCTCGGCAAGGCCAACGTCACCCGTGGCGCGCGCCAGGACGGCGACAATCCGGGCACCCTCAATGCGCCACAGGGCATCGAGCCGGCGCCGGATTGCCGCCGCGGCTGCTTGCGCCTCCGCCGGCGCAGCCTCCTGCCGGCCGATGGCTATGCGTTCTCTGCGCGCAGCCTCGCCTCTTCCTGGCGCCATCCTTCTTCCTTCCGGATGTACTCGTTGTCGGCGAAATCCGCAAAATCGGCGGCCTCGGTCACGCGGCGAACCTCAAGCTTCGAACCCGGTCCCAGCGGGCAGCGGCTGGCCCACTCGGCAGCTTCATCCTTGGACGCGACCTGGACAATCCAAAAACCGTTGAACAGCTCGTGGGTTTCTCCGTAAGGTCCGTCGGTCACCAACGGGGGCTCCTCCGAGAAGTCCACCACGAAACCGCTGCCGTCGGAAAGGTCGGCCAATCCCTCACCCGCGAGCATCACGCCGGCGTTGATCATCGACTCGTTGTAGGCGCCCATCTTGTTGATCATCTCTTCAAAATCCATGGTCTTGGACGCCTCGAGCGCTTCGTCCGTGGCACGCATGATGAACATGTATTTCATGGCTTTCTCCTTCTGCGAACGAGGACGCGGGGTGCGCCTCCTACCATGCTGTCGAACGGCGTAGGCGGAAATCGACAGTTAGCGGAAAATTTTTCGGGTCTGCCCGCCCCGGTTCCGGGATGGACGGCGGGTGCCGGCTCTAAGCTGGCCGTATGACCAACGACGATCATTTGCACGACCGCGCCCGGCAGCTTGACGCCGACGACCCGCTGGCCGGATACCGCGCCAGGTTCGTGGGCCATGACGACGATGGCGTGGTGGCCTATCTGGACGGCAATTCGCTGGGCCGGCCGCTGGCCGCCAGCATTGAGCGTGTCCGGGAGGTAATGCTTCAGCAGTGGGGCGGCCGGCTGATCCGCGCCTGGGACGAGGGCTGGCTTGCACTGCCGGAGCAGATCGGCGACGAGCTCGGACGGGTCGTCTTGGGGGCAGCGCCGGGCCAGTGCGTGGTGGCCGACTCCACCACGGTCCTGCTGTACAAACTGGCCCGTGCCGCGATCGCCGCGCGCCCGGACCGGCGGCGGATCCTGGTGGACCGGGCCAATTTTCCGTCCGACCGCTTCATTGTGGAGGGCATCGCTGCCGAATGCGCCCTGGAGCTGGACTGGCTGGAACCGCCGCACGCCGGGGGAGTGACGGCGGAAGCCGTGCGTTCCGCCGTCGGGCCGGACACGGCCCTGGTGCTGCTCAGCCACGTGGCCTACCGCTCCGGCTATCTGGCGGACATTCCCGCCATCACTGCCGCCGCGCACGACGCCGGTTCATTGGTCTTGTGGGACCTGTGCCATTCCGCCGGGGTGCTGCCCGTAGAACTGGATCGCTGGGGCGTGGACCTGGCGGCCGGTTGCAGCTACAAGTACCTTAACGGCGGGCCGGGTGCTCCGGCCTGGGCCTACGTGCGGACCGAGCACCAGCACTTCAGCCAGCCAATCCAGGGCTGGCTGGGCAGCGCGGAACCGTTCGAGATGGGCCAGGGCTACCAACCGGCCGGCGGGATCCGCCGGTTTACGTCGGGGACGCCGCCCATCATCGGCATGACCGCCATGCAGGACATGATCGCCCTGATCGATGAGGCCGGCCTGGCAGCGGTCCGCGAGAAGTCTGTCGCCCTGACAGGGTTCGCCGTCGAAGCCGCGCAGACTGCGTTGGATAGTTTCGACGTCGCCATCGCCTCGCCGCTTGAGCCGGCGCAGCGAGGAGGGCACGTCACCCTCGACCACCCCGAATTCAAGCAGATCAACGCCAGCCTCTGGGGACAGGGCGTGATCCCGGATTTCCGCGAACCGGACGGCATCCGGTTGGGACTCTCGCCGCTGTCCACCAGCTTCCAGGAAGTCTTGCGCGGTATCCTGGCGATCAGGGCCGAGCTGGAACTGGTCTACCGGCCGGCCTGACCATCCGGATCTCGTGCAGGCCGTCCCACAGGCCCGTCAGCGGTTCGCGGCGACCGTCAGGAATGAATCCGTGCTTGCGGTAGAACGCCTGGGCGCGCGGATTATCCTCGAGGACCCAGAGCAGGGCCGGCGTGCTGCCGATCGCGGCCTCCAACAGCAACTGCCCCAGCCCCGTGCCGTGGGCCCGCGCCAGCACGTAGAGCATTTGCAATTCATACGGCACCCCGGCGTCGCCGTCATCGTCCTGCACCGGGCCGGCGCCGGCGCAGCCAACAATCCGTCCCGCGGAATCTGCGGCGACCCACAGTTCTGCCCCCGCCGCCAGACCGCGCGTCCACCAGTCGATCTGCTGCTCCCGCCGGGCAGCTTCGGACGCGAAAAACGATGCGGGCCGCTGCTCGGCATAGGTTTCCCGCCAGGCGGCGAGCTTCATGTCCAGGGTGGCGGGGATATCCTCGCGGCTCGCGCGGCGGAGGCGGTATTCAGGAATCGGCACCTCTGAATCCTAACCGTGCGAGGACGTCCGGCCCGTAGCCGGCCCGCCCCGGTTGGCGGCCCCGGCCTCATTGCAGGATGCCGCGCCCGCAGCCACTCAGCGGCGGAAGTGGTCCACTGCCAACTGGTAGCTGTGGGCTGTCAGCGCTGCGGTTTGTTCCCACCCGAAGGAGGAGGCGTGCACCGCGGCGTTGGCGCCCAGCCGCTGGCGGAACCCGGGGTAGTCGTGCAGTTCACGAAGGGCGCCGGCCCAGCGGACCGGATCGTGCCCGTCCACCAGCAAGCCTGTCAGGCCGTGGCTGACGGCTACCGGCAGCCCGCCGACGTTGGTGGCAACGACGGGGGTGCCGCAGGCCTGTGCTTCCAGGGCCACCAGCCCGAAAGACTCGCTGAAGGACGGAACCGCCACCACATCGGCGCTGCGGAACGTCGCGGCCAGCTGGCGTGGCGCCACGGGCGGCGAGAGCACCACCCTGTCCTCCAGCCCCAGCTGCCGGGCGAGCGCCGGCAGATCAAGTCCGGCGGCTCCGCTGTTCTCGCCGGTGATGGACACCCGCAGCCGGATGTCCGGCCGCTGACGGCGCAGTTCAGCCGCCGCTGCCAGCAGGACCTGCGGGCCCTTCAGCGTCTGGATGCGGCCGGCGAACACCAGATGGAAGGTGTCCGGCCCGATTCCGGCCGCAGCCCGGTCCTCCTGGCGGCCCTCAGGGCGGAAGGTGTTCAGGTCAACGCCGGGTGGAATGACGTCCACCGTACCCTCGTCCGCGTGGTACAGATCGACCAGCTCCGCCGCCTCTGTCAGCGTGTTGGCAATCAGCCGGCCCGCCCCGGAGGCGATGGCTTGTTCACCCCGGACCCGGGTCGGCGGTTCCGGCAGTTCGCCGGGCTGCAGATGCAGGTTCTTCACCAGCCCCATGGTGTGCATCGAGTGAACCAGGGGAATGTGCCAGTCCTGCTGCAGCCGCAGCCCCACGGCCCCGGAGAGCCAGTAGTGCGAGTGGAGCACGTCGTACCGGGCCCCGTCCCGCGCGGTGAACTGCCGCAGCGACGCCTCGAGTGCGGCCAGCCGCTGCGGCACCTCTTCCTTCGCCACCGTATCGGCAGGGGCTCCGTCCAAGTGGATCACGCGGACGCCGGCGCGGGGATGCTCCACGGGTTCCTGCCCGTCATGCTGGGATCTGGTGTAAACGTCGACGGCGATGCCCTGCGCCGCCTGTTCCCTCGCCAACGCGCGGACGTAGACATTCATCCCGCCGGCATCGCCTCCGCCCGGGAGGGCCAGCGGGGAAGTGTGCAGCGACAGCACGGCGATGCGCTCCGCGCCGACCATGCCCACCTCCGTATTGTGTCGACAGCCGGGACGTCTCCGGCACTGCGAATCGACGTGCCGCCGATGTGTCTAGCAGCAACTTTAGCCGTCCGGATCGGTGGCAGCCGCTTGATGACAGGTCAGTGCATGGTGAAGCGGCTGGCCACCGTGTTCTGGACTCCAGGTACCCGGGTCAGTGCGCTGAACATCCGGTTGCGGGCGGCGAGCACGCCGGGGGGCAGCGGCCTGCCCAGGGCCATATTCAGGTGGGCCTGCCAGATGGCGGTGTTGGCGGCCCGGCGCCGATCGGCCTCGAATTTCCGCAGCGGCGCCGCAGTAGGGCGGCCGGCCAAGGCTGCGGCCACAATGGGCGCCAAGGCGGCCGCGTCCAACCAGCCCAGGTTCATGCCCTGCCCGCCGATGGGGCTGATTTGGTGGGCTGCGTCGCCGAGCAGTGCGGTGCGGCCCGCTATCAGCCGCCGCGGCATCCTGGAGCTGACGGAGAAGGCGCTGAGCATCGAGCAGCTGGCGGGGTCCGGGCCGGTGCCGGTACGCCGCGCGATCAGGGAGGCCAGTCCCATCGGCGTGGGATGGCTGACCACGCCCGGCATCCTGGCGACCCAGCGCCGGAGACCGCCGGGGAGGGGGAAGGACTCGACGATGCCGCCGGCCTCCAAATAGAGCACAGCCGTGCTGCCGTCGCCGGTGGCGTCGGCAAAATCTCCCATGAGATAGGCGTCGGGGTACATCCGTGTCCGTACCTCGACGCCCAGTTGGTGGCGCAGTGCCGAGTACGCGCCGTCGGCCGCGACAACCAGCCTGGCGCGGACCGCGGCGGCACGAGGTCCCCGCCCAGCCCTTTCACCCGGTCCTTCACCGAGGCGGCAGGACAGCGTCACGGTTGCGCCGTCGTCGTACGAGGCCTGCACCGCCACCGACCGCCGCAGGGCACCGGGACTCAGTTCTTCCAGCCGCTCTTCCAGCAGCCGTTCCGTGGTGACCTGCGGCACCGCGAGCACATACGGGTGCGGGCCCGGAACGGCCTCGAACGAGAGCGACGCGACCTCCCGGGCGCGGCTGCGGGCCACCCCCCGCCGGATGCACACCCCATGCGCCAGCAGCGCCGGGCCCACGCCCGCCTCGTCGAGCACGCACAGGGCGGGCGGATGGATTCCGATCGCCCGGGAGTGGCTGCTGCGCGCTCCGCGCCGCTCCAGGACAGCCACGTCGAGCCCGCGCTGCGCCAGCAGGATGGCCATCAGCAGTCCCACCGGGCCGCCGCCGACCACCGCGACATCGTGCAGCCGGTCCTGCGGGACGGTAGGGGCGGCCCGTTGCCGGGGGAGCAGGAGCTCAGTCATCGCCCTGGTGGATCAGCAACTGGCGGAAGCGGGAGTCACGCTGCACCTGCCAGTGCGCAGGGACCGCGGCGCGCAGTTCGTCCGGAGTGTAGCTGCGGCGGATGGAGGTCAATCCGTCCCGGCGGATGTAGGAGCGGTGGAAGAACGGAAGCGTTCCGGCGGCGAAGAGCACATACGCGCTCCGGCTGCGGATGATGTCGCTGTGCACCGCGAGAGAGCGCGACAGCGCCACCGAGTCGGCCAGCAGACCGGTCAGCTCGCCCGGCGTCAGGTGGTGCAGCAAATGGTTCGAAATGACCGCGTCAAAGCGGCGCCCTTCGGCCACCAGCTCCGAACTGAAGGCCTGCCGGAACTCCAGGTTGGACAGCGGCGCGCGGGACACGGCGAAGGCGTGGGCGCGCGGGTCGGGATCAATAGCGGTGATCCGCAGCTTCAAGCCGTCTTTGGCCGCCAAACGAGCGAGCAGCCGTGGAACGTCGCCGCCGCCGGAACCGACATCCAGCAGCGTGGGTTCGTCCAGGCCCGCCAGGCGCGGAAGCAGGTGCCTCCGGTAGATTCCGTGCCAGCCCGAGACCGCCCGGTTGATCAGCGGAAACTGGGCGTAGGTTCGCCGGAGCATCACCGGGTCGCAATCGGGTTTGTCCATCTCCTCCAGCGCGTCGGTGGCGCGGTGTGCGAGGAACGGCGGGTTGCTGCCTGCCGGTGTGCGTGCCGCCACGATCGGTGCGCTCCGCTACACCGCGGCTGCGGCGGAGGCCTGTTCGGCGGAGCGGGTGACGGTGGGGACGGTCTTGGTGAACAGGCCGGTTTCCACGGTCAGTCCCGGGCCGAAGGCCATGGAGCAGATCCGTTCCTCTGCGGCTTCTGCCGGTTGCTCCAGAATGTGTTTGAGCACGAACATCACGGTGGCGCTGGACATGTTCCCGTAGCGGCGCAGCGTTTCGCGCGCCGGCAGGAGCTGTTCCTCGGTCAGCTCCAGCTTGGCCTCGACTTTGTCCAGGATGCTGCGCCCGCCCGGGTGGATCGCCCAGTGCTCGATGTCGCGGTACGTGCCAGCCGCCAACGCCGGTTCACGGGCCAGCAGCGGCTCCAGCGCGCCGACGATATGTTCATCGATGATGTGCGGAACATACGTGCCGAGGACCATCTCGAAGCCTTCGTCGCCGATGTTCCAGGCCATGGACTCTTCGCCCACCGGGGTAAGGATGGTTTCAAAATGGTCCAGCCGGATGGCCGGACCGGTCTCCTCCAGATCGCGTGCGGTGACGACCGCGGCTGCCGCACCGTCGGCGAACAGCGACGAACCGACGATCGTATCCGGGTCGTTGGATGTGCGCACGTGCAGCGTGCAGAGTTCGGCGCTCACCACCATGACCACCGCCTCTGGATCCGCATCGCAGAACGACTTGGCCGCGCGCAGCGCCGGGAAGGCCGCATAGCAGCCCATGAACCCGAGGTGGTAGCGCTGCACGGCAGGATTCAGGCCGAGCGCACGCACGATCTTGTAATCGGGGCCGGGGTTGAAGAAACCCGTGCAGGAAACCGTGATCAGGTGCGTGATGTCCGCCGGACCGATCCCGTCGCAGGCGGCAAGGGCCTTGCCGGCGGCCTCAATGAACAGCGGGGTGGCCTTGGCCGCGAAAATGTCGTTGCGGACCTTGGTGCTGGGGGAGAGCAGCTCCCGGGAACCGGCGTCGAAGAACACCGGATTCTCGGCCCGCTTTGCCGTGGTGAGTTCGTCGACGGCGGCGTGCCGCGTGTCGATGCCGGACTGGTCGAACGAGGTGGTCACCAGCCGCTGCCCCAGGCGCGTCAGCCCGGGCTGTGCGGCAAACACGTCACGCGCCTCGGACTGGATCAGGACCGTCTCCGGAACAGCGGTTTCCAAGGACCTCAGCGTGACCGTCATAGTCCATTCTTAGGGCAGGCAGCGCGGGAAAACAATGGACGTGAGGCCCTGGTACGCGGCTGAACCGCATCACCGGCAGGCGCGTCTTACCGGTTGAGTGCCATGCGCGGACCCTAAGGAGCAAATCCCAATGGACTACGAAATCAATGGGCTGCCGCTGCATGTGCTCCTGGTCCACGCCACCGTGGTGTTCATTCCGCTAGCGGCGCTGTGTATTGTGCTCACGTTGCTGTGGCCGGCGGCGCGGCGCCGTCTGGGAATTGTCACTCCGCTCGTGGCGCTGCTGGCCCTGGTGTTGGTGCCGGTTTCCCAGCAGGCCGGCCACTGGTTGTTCCTGCGCATTGACCAAACGCCGTTGGCCACTGCCCACATGCGGTTGGGCGACATGATGCTGCCGTGGGTCCTCGGGCTTTTTGTTGCAGCTCTGGGGCTCTGGCTGTGGTTCCGCTATGGAACGGCGGCGGCCTGGCGGCGCAGGCTCGGCGTCGGGTACCGCGTGCTGATGGCGGTGGTCATCGTCGTCGTGCTGGCAGTGTGTGCCGGCGCCACGGTGGCGGTGGTGCTGGCCGGGGAATCCGGATCGCGGGCCGTCTGGCAGGGAGCGTATTCCGAGCCGCCCGCTCTGCCCTAGCCGCGCCGTGGTGGCGGGCGGTTCAGGCTTGGCGCCAGCGGCTGCTTCTCCAGTCGGCGCAGGCAGGGCGCATCGACGACGTCACTAACCGCTTTCAATCCATCCGAGCGCGGCCGACGGCGCCACAGCGGTCGCAGACTTCATCGATTGACCCGTGCGGACAGACGCCGGCAGTCCGGTTCACCGTTGCATCGGCATCCCTCGGCACTACTCGTGACGAGCTGCCGTATGTACCAGGGGGGCGGCGCGAGTATCCTGTGGGCAGCGCACAGAGGTTGCGGTGGAAGTTCGACCAACAGGCCTTGAAGTGGAAGGTAACCGGTCATGCCACAAGAAACTCACGGCGGTTCGGACAGCCGGCGCTTCTTCGAGAAGTTCAAAAGGCACCCCGTTATCTACCCCGTGCTAGCCCTCTTCGTTAGCCTGGCCGTTATCCTCTCTGCGTATCAGGGATTCCAGCTGATCAGAACAGCATTCGTTGACATCGCCAACCCGTACCACGTGCAGGAGGACGCGATCTCGTCCTTGGATCTGCGGCAGAGCATCGACTACGTGAACGGCAAACTTGGCCAGCCGCAGCAATCCGGTGACCTCTGCCCGCAGATTCGGACCTGTGCCGAGGACCGGCAGTACGAGCCCGTGCTGAACATTTACCGGGACGAGCAGTACACGGTCCGGGCCGTTTTCGCGCAGGACAGCCTCCAGTTCTTTACGGTCACCCTGGAAGCCGGCAAGTTCAAACCGGACGTTGAATGGCTCGGGTACAGCTTCGGGAGCCTGGGAGAATTCACGTACGCGGACGCCGACAGGTCAATGCACCAAGATTTCCAACCGACCGACCTGATGATCCACCTCGGCCCCCAATCATCGGCGTACGTCGAGGTGGTCGCCCCCGGGGCGCCTGGCCACTATCGGGGGTTTCTACTCGCGCATGCCCCGGAGGGCTTCGGGGGACTTCGCTGGGACATGGCCGGCGCCCGGAAGCTCGACGGGTCTCATCCGGCCGACGTCCGGGCTGCCCTCAAAGCCGCCGAACAGTTTCGGACCGGTTCGGTGCCGAACACGTACGGGATGTTCTACGACGACGGAAGCCCCACCGTCCAAATGCTGAAGGACCCACAGAACGCAATCGCGCTGCTTTTCACGGGCACCGACCTCTGAAGCCGAAGCACCGGTCGGCGGTAGCCGCACGGCTAGGTTAAGCGGTCGCGCAGCCGAACGACGGAGTTACCCCCTTGACCCTCGGGAACGGAAACCGGATGAGACCGAATAAACCGGTCGCAGAAGGGCCCAT
>NZ_JBNHHB010000092.1:0-19666 GCF_059091905.1 Arthrobacter sp. Dra40 | reverse complement strand
AACAGGATGCCCCGGCCGGAGATAGTGCGCAGCAGTTCCTCGTTCCCGGCCGGGTAGTACCGGTCGAGACCGCCGGCCATGACCGCCATGGTGGAGACATGCTCCGTTTCTGCCGCCAGCGCCGATCGGTGGGCTTGCGCATCGATTCCGTAGGCGCCACCCGAGATCATGCAGTAGCCGCGCTGCACCAGCCCGCTGCTGATGTCTCCGGTGACCTGGTTGCCGTAATTGGTGCTGTCCCGGGAACCAACGACCGCTACGGTGGAACCGACCTCCGGAATTCCGTCCGTGAACCGGCCGCGTGCCCATAGGCAGAGCGGTTCCCCCAGCCCGAGATCCGCCAGCCCCGCCGGCCACACCGCATCTCCCGGGATGAGCAGCGCCCCGCCGAGCCTGCCCATGACCGCCACGTCACGTTCGGGCGCAAGGTCCTTGACCCGCGGTGCCCAGCGCTCCAAGGCGTCAGCCAGCGGCTGCTCATTGCCTGCCGAAGCCTGGCGGTCCAGGACCCTTAACAACTCCGACTGAAGGCCGTGCCCGGCACCCACCTGCCCCGTGGCGATGCGTAGGGCATCGAGGGGCCCGGCCACGGCAATGAGCGCCAGTCCAATCCAGTCCGACGGCTCCATCAACCGGGACAGTGCGGCCCGCGCCAGGCGTTCATCATTGGAAGGCAGTTGTGTCATTCTGGTCAGCTCCTCGTGGCCGGCAGCCGCTGAAAGGGACACCATGGTCAGGCGGCTTTGACTTGTTGACGGAAGGCCAGCGCAGCACTGACTGCATCCCGGTCCGGCCGGTCCAGGCCAGCGAGGTCCGCGAGGGTCCACGCCACCCGCAGGACCCGGGTGTAGCCGCGGCCCGTCAGCACGGCACTTTCCATGGCTCGGTCCAGATCCCGGGTGATGGCCCGCGGGGGCCTGAGCTGGCCGGTCAGCAGTTCGCCGCTAATCTCCGAGTTCAACGCGATCCCCCACGGCCGCAGCCGCTCCAGCTGGGCGGCGCGGGCGGCCGCGACCCGAGCCGCGACCGCCGCACTACCTTCCCGGGTGGCGTCCGCGGCCATCATGCCCACTGTCAACCGTTGCAAGGTCAACTGGAGGTCAATACGGTCGGTCAACGGGTTGGAAAGCTTGCCGAAGTACCGGCGCTTCTGCTCTGCCGTACACGAACAGTCCAAGCCCTTGCCTCCGGAGAGCCCGCACGGGCAAGGATTGGCGGCCATCACCAGTTGGAAGCGAGCCGGGTAGGCGGCACTGCCGGCGGCACGGTGGACCACCAGCTTCCCGCTCTCCAGCGGCTGGCGCAGTGCGTCGAGAACCTGACGGTCGTACTCGGGCGCTTCATCCATGAAGAGCACGCCGCGGTGTGCTCTGGAGGCGGCACCGGGACGGGGTAGGCCGGAGCCTCCGCCGATGATCGAGACGGCAGTGGCCGTGTGGTGCGGACTCTCGTACGGCGGGCGCCTGAGCAGTTCCGTGAGCGGTGCCGCTGTGGCGCTGAGGGAGTGGATAGCGGTCACTTCCATGGCGTGGTGGTCCGGCAGGTCAGGCAGGATTCCCGGCAGCCGTTCGGCCAGCATCGTCTTGCCGGCACCAGGCGGGCCGACCAGCAGCAGGTGGTGCCCGCCGGCGGCGGCCACTTCCAGCGCCGTCCGGGCTTCATATTGTCCCGCCACGTCCGCCAGGTCCGGCGCGGGACTGGCAGGGGCAGGCACTGCCGCCGCGGGTGCGGACCGTGCTTCCGGTGGCGTGTGGATGAGCCGGCGGGGATCGGCACCCAGCGCCGAGAGCACTTCTGCCAGCGTCTGGAAGCTCCGAACCTCAGCGCCCGGCACCAAGGCGGCCTCGGCGGCATTGGCAGCAGCGACGGCCACGTGTGGATATCCAGCCTCCACAGCTGCCATGACGGCCGGCAGTACACCGCTGACCGGGCGGAGCCGTCCGTCCAGCCCGAGCTCTGACAGGAAGACCATGCGTCCGCTGGCTCGGATATCGCCAGCTGCTTGAAGGGCTGCCAGCACGATGGCCAAGTCGAAGCCCGATCCCTTCTTCGGCAGCGAGGCAGGGACAAGGTTGACCGTGATCTTGCGCCGGCTGAGCGGGACACCGGCATTTTTCGCCGCCGCCCTGATCCGTTCCTTGGCTTCGGACAGGGACGCGTCCGGCAACCCCAGAAGCACAAATGCCGGGAGGGTTTGACCGATGTCCGCTTCCACCTCGACGATGTGTCCGTTGAGTCCGACCAAGGCAACTGAGAACGTTCGTCCAAGTGTCATCAGCCAACGTCCTTCAAATGCTCGATCACGGGCCACCGGGCCTGCCCGTAGAGCACCGCCACGGCATCCACGCGTATCCTGGTGCCGGCCATGCCGTGCTCGCGCAGCCATTGGCGTCCCAGGAGCTGGAGGCGCCGGACCTTGGCGTCGGTAATCGCTTCGAAGGGATGGCCGTAGTCGGTGCTGCGACGGGTCTTCACCTCGGAAACGACAATGGATTCCCCGTCCACCGAAACGATGTCCAGCTCCCCGTGCAGGCTGCGCCAGTTCCGGTCGATCACCCGCTGGCCGGAGCCGGATAGGTAGGCCGCGGCCATCTCTTCGCCGCGCCGGCCCAGTTCGTCCTTCGCTCTCATGCCCCCAGCCTGATGCCGGGCAACGCCAGAAAACTTCGCGAAACCCGCGATGTGCACAGTCGACGCCGGATGCTGTCCTGTGGAGGACAGGGCGACACCGGGGCAACGGTCTTCATCAGCGGGCAGAACTAACACGCGGTCACGCCAGCAGACAGTTCGCACAGCGGGGTGACACATCGCAGCTTGGGAGGGGCAGGATGAAAGTCTCCGTTACGCTACAGAAGTGACGTGCAGCACGTGCAGTGCGGGCGGCATCAAACTGGTCAGCGGAATGCTGCAAGGCAGCCGATGGAGAAACGGTTCAGGGACAGGAAGGACCCGCAGTGAGAATAACTGTCATCGGAGCCGGCGCATGGGGTTTGCCGGCAGCGGCCGAGCTGGCCGGTCGCGGTCATCACGTCACCCTGATTGACCGCTTCGGCGTCTCGAACCCGCTGTCATCCTCTTATGGACCGACCCGGATGTGGCGTATTGCCGACCCGGACCCCGGTCGGGTTCGGCTGTCCACGTTGGGGCTGGAAGCCATGCAGCGACTATCGAGCAGGGCCGGGCAACCCGTTTACCACCGAAAGGGCCTGCTGTGGCGAGACACGATGTCGCTGCCGCGCCTGCGGTCAACGCTTCTCGCCGAAGACGTGCCCTTCGAGGAGGTCGAGTCGCGCAAGGTTGCACAGTTTCTGCCCGGCTTGAGGCCGGACGGCCGGGATGCCGTCTGGCAGCCGGACGCCGGCGTGGTTTTGGCCGACGTGAGCCTGCAGGCTCAGTTTCGGCTGTTTTGCGCGGCAGGCGGAACATTCCTGCAAGGGGCCACGGTGTCGGAGGTTTCGGCAACTGCAGGGACTGCCAGTGCCTCCCTCTCCGACGGCAGGCACGTCGAGGCGGACGTAGTGGTGATTGCGGCCGGCCCGGGGAGCGGCGTCCTGCTTTCACAGCTTGGATTGCCTGCGCCGCTGCGGCCGTACCTGGAGCAGGTGGTCCACTTCGGTGATGCACGTCGGCGGGGCGCCGCCGACGACTATCCCTGCTTTTTCGACGGACCCACAAACGAAGCGCCCGGCATCTACGCAATGAGCAGCCCCGGCACAGGCTACAAGGTCGGCCTGGACAGTCCGCTGCGAAACTACGTCGAGGGGGACGCCGACAGGACCCCGGATGAGGTGCGCACCGGCATCATCCAGGAGAGGGTGCGCCATAGTTTGTTATCGCTGCAGCCTGATGTGCTCGATGCACAGGTCTGTGTCTGGACCGACACCCCCGATGGCAGGTTCGTCGTCGATTCGCCGATCCCCGGCGTTGTGGTGGCCTGTGGGGATGCCGGCGAGGGGTTCAAATATTCTGCGCTGATGGGCATCATTGTCGCCGACCTCGTCGAGGACAAGCAGCCCGAGGCTGACATCAGCCCCTTCCGACTGGCTCGCTTCCCTGTCGAGGCAAACGCCGATTGGGGTGTTCCGACCGCGCTGGGCCGCTGACCAGGCGGCCGAACACCGGGCGCCTCGGTCGAGGAAATCACGACTCGACCAGCAAGCGGTCATCTATCCGCGCAACCGCTCCCCTTTCGGATCGTAGAACGGGCGCCGCGAGACCGTGGCCGCGACGAGCCGCCCCTTGCATTGCACCGTGAACCTGCCGGACAGATCGGTCTCCCCGGCTACTGATGCGAGGCCGACAGCGCGTCCCAGCGTGTAGCCGTAGCTGCCGCTGGTCATGCGTCCCACCGGCACGCCGTCGCAAAAAACGGTCTCGTCGTGCACAAACAGCGGCTCCGGGTCCTCCAGTGCCACATAGACCGTCCGGTACGCGGGCGCCGCCGGATCCAGCTTCGCCACCGCGTCCCGGCCCACGAAGCCGCCCGGCTTATCCAGCGCCACGGTGAAGCCCAGTCCCGCGGAGTACGGGTCGTCGGCGGATCCGATGTCATGCCCGAGATGGCGGAAACCCTTCTCGCTGCGCAACGAGTCGAGGGCGTGGTATCCGGCCAGGCGCACGCCGAGGTCTTGGCCGGCCTCCCACAACGCGTCGAACACGTTGATGGCCGTGTCCGCGCCCGGGTACAGCTCGTAGCCGAGTTCGCCGACAAAACTCACCCGCAGGGCGTAGGCGAAGCCGTCGGCAACCTCCACGGTCCGTCCTTCGGTGTAGGCCTGGGCGGAGTCCGACCAGTCCTCGGGCGAGACGCGGCTGAGCAGTTCCCGGCTCTTCGGTCCCATGACCCCGATGGTCGCCAGGCCGGCCGTCGCATCGAAGACCGCGGCCGCCTTGCCGAGCGCCAGCCGCCGCAGGAACCCGAGTGTCTTGTCCTGGCTGAAGGCAGGCGTCACCAGGAGGAACCGGTCTTCCCCGAGCCTGGTTACGGTGCCGTCCAGTTCGATCCCGCCGGCCTCGTTGAGCATCAGAGTGTAGACGGCCTTGTCGACGCGGATGTCGACGTCCGCCGTGCAGGCCTGCTGACAGACCGCCAGCGCATCCGGACCTGCCACTTCGATCTTCGCGAAGGAGCTCAGGTCGAACAGCACCACCCCTTCCCGTGCGCCACGGTGCTCCTCGCCGACGCGGTCGAACCAGTTCTGCCGGCCGTAGCTGTATTCATAGTCCGGCGCGGTCCCGGGTTCGCCATACCAGTTGGCCCGCTCCCAGCCGTTGAGTTCCCCGAAGCAGGCGCCGAGCCCGGCCAGACGGGAGTGCAGCGGCGAGCGGCGGACGTTGCGGGCGGTGGCCGGCTGCAGCTGCGGCCAGTGCATGGCGTAGAGGCGTCCCAGCCCCTCCCGGGTCCGGGCATGCAGGTAGCGGCGGTTGCTTTGGTGCCGCGAGAACCGCTGGACGTCCACTGCGGCTGCATCGAAGCCGGGCGATCCGGAGATCACCCACTCGGCCAGTTCCCTGCCGGCGCCGGGGGCGAAAATGATGCCCTGGGAGTTGAAGCCGGCCGCAACAAAGAGGTTGCGCACCTCGGACGTCTCCCCGAGGGCAAAGTTGGAATCCGGGGTGAAGCTCTCCGGGGCATTGAGGAAGCGGTCGTAGTTGCTGGTCGCCAGCACCGGCACCGCTGCCTCGGCCTTGCGGCGGATCGCCGCGAAGTGCTCCCAGTCGGCCTCGAACTCGGCGAAACCGCCCCGGCCGATCTCACTCACCGGCCGCGGCAACCCGTCCGGCTCGAAGGCGCCAACCAGCAGCCGCCCCGATTCATGCCGAATGTAGTAGCTGTTGTCCAGGTCCCGGAAGACGGGCAGCTCGGGCACGGCGCCGTCAATCTCTTCGGTCCTCACGTGCACGTGCTCGGCGGCATACAGCGGCACATGCGCTCCGGCGGTCGCAGCCAGGTCTCGCGTCCACAGCCCGCAGGCGAGGATCACCCGTTCGCTCTCTACCGTTCCCTGGTCGGTGATGACACCCGTTACCCGGCCTTTCGTGTGACGGATGCCGGAGACGGACACGTTTTCGCGCAGGGCGGCACCGAGCTCGAGGGCGAGCTTGGCGAAGGACAGCGCCGCGTAGCCGGGATTGATGTGCCCGTCGTGCGGCAGGTAGAGCGCGCCGAGCACGCCCTCGGTCCGGGCCAGCGGCCACAACCGGCCCAGACCCGCCGCGTCCAGGATCTCCGCCTCGGTGCCGTTCTGGCGGGCCACGTCGCGGGCGTAGTGCATTTCATCCACCCGGCCTGCGGTCCGCGCCACCATCACCGAGCCGGACTGCTGGAACGAGACGTCGAGCCCGGAGCGTTGTTCCAGCGTGCGGTATGTCTCGAGGCCGTACCGGGCCAGCTTGGTCATCGCCGTCGTGGTCCTCCCGCCGGTTACCAAGCCAGCCGCGTGCCACGTGGTGCCGCTGCCCAGAACATTGGCTTCGAGCAGCAGGACGTCCGTCTCCCCCGACGCCGCCAAATGATAGGCGATGCTGGCCCCTACAATTCCACCGCCGACCACGACGGTGCGAGCCCGGGCGGGCAGCGGCTGGCAGGCTTCATCGGTGAAGGCAGTCGCGCTGATGGTGCGGTCTACCAGCCGGTCCATGGGTTCCTCGCTTCTGTGGGTGGCAGGCTATTGGGTGCGCGCCACGCGTTCGGCGCCGCAGCCCTCGCGACGACTGCCTCGACGCCATCGTCGCGGTCTTGCACAGCACCTTCTGCCCTCTGATCGAGCCTCGTCCGGCTCCCCAGGGGGGAAGGCGCCCGTAGCTGTCCTTCGCGTTAATAATGAATTATTGTGAACCGTATCACAGCACTTTGGAGGGAAACCATGGCTCCCCTTGCCAGCCCCGATACTGCCCTGCCCAGCGAGGATCTGCCGCGTCGCCTGCTCATCCTCGAGGCGGCGGAACGCCTTCTGGCCGTCCGGGGATTCGACGGCATCCGACTGCGGGACATTTCCACGGAAGCCGGGATCTCAATCGGGATGATCCAGCACTACTTCCCCAGTCGCGACGCCGTGGTCCGCGAAATGCTGGTGACTGCCTGTGAGCGCAGAGCGACGGAATGGCGGCTGCCCGCACTGCGGCAGGAGGACGCGGCCGCGAAGATCCGTGCGCTCCTCACCGGTGCGGTCAGGAATCCGGAACACTGCACCGTCTGGCTGGAGTCCTGCGCGGCCGCCAGCAGAAACGAGGAGGTGCAACCAGTGGTGGTGCACACCAACAACATTTGGCGCAAGGCACTCGCCGAAGCCATCAACGAAGGCGTCGACGCCGGCCACTTCTCCCCCGCCCTCCCTGTCGACCAGATCGTCGACACGTTCGTCGCGCTCATCGACGGGCTCATCATGGCCGTCGCCACGAAAGACCCCAAGATCACGCCTGACTACACCAATTCACTGCTGCTATCGGCGGCACGCCTCCAGCTTGGAGCCGACCTGGGCGGATGACCGGAGGGGCGGCCTCGCCGGTCGTCTGAACGCTCCCGATAGTTCGATCACGAAAAAAACCTGGCGAACCCCTTGTCTCCCGTCGGCTCTCCGGCTAGGGTCTGACTAAACACAGTGATTAGTGACACAAATCACCCGTTCGATATGACTTAGGGAGGTGTATGGTGAACGATGCAGCCGGGAACGAGCAATCCATCGGACATCGCATCCGCGCCGCCCGGGAACTGCGGGGCATCTCGCTGCGCAGCTTGGCCCAGCTGACCGGCGTCAGCTCGGGTTTCCTCAGCCAGCTGGAGAATGAGCATTCGAATGCCAGCGTCGCCACGCTCAAGAAGATCGCGGAGGCCCTCGGAACAACGACGGCGGAACTGATCGACGGCACCCGGTCCGAGGGCCGGGTACTGCGCAAGGCCGACCGGCCTGTCTTCCACTCCGGCGACGGACTCAACAAATACCTGCTCACCGGCTCGCCCCAGCGGAATCTGGAGGTCTACGCCGGCGAGCTCGAGGTTCACGGCGGGACCGGCGAGGAGCTGTACGCGCACGGAAATGCCCAAGAGGTCCTTGTCTGCCTGAAAGGGCGGGTGGAGGTTCGCCTCTCCGGCGAGTCCCATGTCCTGGAGTCCGGGGACAGCGTCGAATACCTCTCCTCCACACCCCACGGTCTTCGCAACCTGGCCCACGGCAAATCCGAAGTCATGTGGATCATCAGCCCGCCAACCATCTGAAACATTCCAGTCGGGACAGTCCGACAGGCATTCCATCGTCAGCACGGCTCCACACTCAGCGTTCCACACTCAAAGAGGAGAAAAGATGTCAACAGATACCACACACCGTCGCAAGCGGGCCTTGCCGGTTGGAATGGCGGCAACAGTTGCCCTGCTTCTGTCGGCCTGCGGCGGCGGGGGCACTTCCGCCTCTGCGGAGATCGATCTGGGTACCGGTCCTGCTGAGGCGGGCACCGTCAAGCCCGGCGCGCTGGATGGCCTTAACATGACCTTTGCCTCGTACGGCGGGCTGTACCAGGACGGACAGATGGCGGCGGCAGTGACGCCCTTCGCCGAGGAGTCCGGGGCGAACGTCTTGTCGGACGGGCCAATGGAGTACGCAAAAATCCAGGCACAGGTGGAGTCGAACAACGTGACGTGGGACGTCGTTGACACCGATTCGAACTGGGCGGCCGGGCAATGCGGGAAGCTCCTCCAGGAGCTGGACTACTCCATCATCGATAAGTCCAACATCCCGGAGGGACTGGCCAGCGACTGCTACGTGCCGGCCATGCAGTACGCCACCGTCATGGTGTACAACACCGAGAAATTCAGCAACGCACCACAGAGCTGGGCTGACTTTTTCGATACTGAGAAGTTTCCCGGCAAGCGGGCCGTCCAAGGCGCCGACGTCGGAGGCGGCCTCCTGGAGGGCGCCCTGATCGCCGACGGGGTCGCCAAGGAAGACCTGTATCCGCTCGATGTCGAGCGGGCGCTGGCAAAGGTGGACACGATCAAGGACAGCCTGGTGTATTGGACCACGGGTGCCCAGTCGCAGCAGATGCTTGAGGCCGAGGAAGTGGACATGGCCCTGATCTGGTCGGGCCGCGCCTTCGGAGCCGTGGAAAACGGAGCCCCGTTCGAGCCGGTCTGGGAGACCGGCGTCGTGGTCATGGATGTCCTGGCCGTTCCCACCAACGCCAAGAATCCGAAGGCTTCGATGGCCCTGATCAACTACGCGCTGGGCAAGGAACAGCAGGAGAAGCTCACGGAGGAAACGTCGTATTCCCCGGTCCATGTGGACGCCCAGCCCGCGGTGAATGAGAACGGCAAGAAGTTCCTGATCACCGAGCCGGAGATCGCCGACAAGGTCCTGGTCTCCGACTTCGCATGGTGGGGCGAGAACTACGCCTCCACCCTGGAACGCTGGACGGCCTGGGTCTCCTAATGAGCAATGCAGTCAAAGACCCCGTACGGCCGGCAGACTCGGCCGGCCGGACGGGGAATGGCGAGGGCGCGGCCCCGGTGGCCGGCAGGCGGACACGGCTGAGCCCGCTGTTGTTGTTGCTACCGGCGCTGGCGCTGATGGTCGGCGTGTTCGCCTATCCGCTGGCAGAGGCGATGTGGCGCAGCGTGGCGGACCCCGTGCCCGGTCCGCAGAACTACGAGTGGTTTGCCTCCAACGCCGGGAACTGGGCCGTCCTCGGCCGGACACTGTGGGTGGCGTTGCTCTCCGCAGTCATCTGCCTGGTGCTGGCCTACCCGTATGCGTACTTCATGGTGATTTCCGGCCCGAAGGTTCGCGCCGCACTGGTCGTCATCGTCCTCATACCGTTCTGGACGTCGCTGATGATCCGCAGCTTCGCCTGGATCATCCTGCTGCAGGACAACGGCCTGATCAACGGCATGCTTGGGTTCCTCGGGCTGGGGCCGTTCGAAATGATCCGCAACACCACCGGCGTCCTGATCGGCATGGTCCAGGTGCTGCTGCCTTTCATGGTGCTTCCGCTGTATGCGTCGATGCGGAACGTGGACCTGCGGCTGCTGCAGGCCTCCAGCAGCCTGGGCGCCGTTCCCTTCGTATCCTTCACCCGCATCTTCATGCCGCTGGCCATGCCCGGCGTGGTGTCCGGCTCCCTGCTGGTCTTCATCCAGGCGCTCGGCTTCTACATCACTCCGGCGCTGCTCGGCTCGCCGTCCGAAATGCTGATCTCGCAATACATCTACGTGCAGGTCAATGGCCAGCTCCAGTGGGGACGCGGCAGCGTACTGGGCGTCATCCTGCTTGTTGCCACCCTGCTGCTGCTGGGCCTGCTGGCGCTGCTGCTGCGCAAGAGCAAACGTGCCGCCGGCGATGAAGGAGCGCTGTTGTGAAACATTCCGTGCTGACCCGGTCCCTGCTGGTGGCCTATGCGGGACTGGTGGCCGTCATCTTGATTGCGCCGACGTCGATCGTGATTCCGCTGAGCTTTACCGACAAGGCCTCGCTGAGCTTCCCGCCGTCGGGCTGGTCGCTGCGCTGGT
Organism: Arthrobacter sp. Dra40; assembly: GCF_059091905.1. Classification (NCBI taxonomy): domain Bacteria; kingdom Bacillati; phylum Actinomycetota; class Actinomycetes; order Micrococcales; family Micrococcaceae; genus Arthrobacter; species Arthrobacter sp. Dra40. Next base: position 9,168 of record NZ_JBNHHB010000092.1, on the reverse strand, counting down.
ATGAGAACTTCTTCAGTGACCGGGCGTGGATGTCGGCCCTCGGCAATTCAATATTAATCGCCGTCATCGTTGCCGTCGCGGCGACGGTCATCGGCACCGCGGCGTCCATGGGCCTGCAGAAGTTTGTGAGGCGCCGGGCTGCCAAGACGGTGCAGGCGCTGCTGCTGGCCCCGATCGTGGTCCCTGCGATCATCCTCGCCATTGGCGTCTACGCGATTTTCCTGCGGCTGCAGATGCTGGGCACTTTGACGGGTTTCGTGCTGGCCCATACGGTCCTGGCCGTGCCGTTCGTGGTGGTCTCCGTCACGGCGGCCCTCAGCGGTTTCGATCAGCGGCTGGCGACGGCGGCCGCAAGCCTGGGCGCGAACCGGTGGTCCACCTTCCTGCGGGTCATTCTGCCGTCCATTCTGCCGGGAGTCGTCTCGGGAGCGCTCTTCGCCTTCGTGACCTCGTTCGACGAGGTCGTGCTGTCCATCTTCATTAAAAGTCCGTACTTGGAAACGCTGCCCGTCAAGATGTATTCGTCCGTCACCAGGGACACGGACCCGACCATCGCGGCCGCGGCAACCATGATCATGCTCTTGACGACAATCATCATTGCCGTCGGGCTGCTCAGTATGCGTAGGAGGAAACGTGTCCAGTAAGCTCACCGGGGCCGGCACCCGGATCGACATCCAGAACGTCACCAAGCGGTATGCCAAATCCACCGCCGTGGACGACGTGTCGCTGACCATCGAGCCGGGTGAATTCATCACACTGCTGGGCCCGTCCGGCAGCGGCAAGACGACCACGCTGAATCTCGTGGCCGGCTTCACCGACCTGACCAGCGGCTCGATCGAGATCGACGGCCAGCGCGTGGACAATGTGCCGGCGCACAAGCGCGGGCTCGGCGTCGTTTTCCAGCACTACGCACTGTTCCCGCACATGAGCGTGGCCGAGAACATCGCATTTCCGCTGCAGCAGCGCAAGACGCCCAAGTCCGAACAGAAAACGCTGATTGCCGAGGCGCTGAAAACCGTAGGGCTGGCCGGCTATGAGGACCGCTATCCGCGCGAACTCTCCGGCGGTCAACAGCAGCGCGTCGCTTTCGCCCGCGCCATGGTCTTCAATCCTCGGGCGCTGCTCATGGATGAGCCGCTGGGCGCCCTGGACAAGAACCTGCGCGAGAAGCTGCAGCTGGAGATCAAGCGGATCCACCAGGAAGTCGGCCGCACCTTCGTCTTCGTCACCCATGACCAGGAAGAAGCCCTGATTCTCAGCGACCGCATCGCCATCTTCAACAACGGCAGGATCGAGCAGGTCGGGACCAGCGCGGAGCTCTACGAGCGCCCCTCCAGCCTGTTCGTGGCCCAGTTCATGGGCGAGTCCACCATTTTCCGTGCCGATGTCGATACTGCCGGCCAGGAGTGGTCCATGGACTTCCACGGAGCCAGGCTCCGCGGCCCCGCCGGCCGGAGCGTCTCCGGCAAGGGTGCCCTGGTCCTGCGGCCGGAACAGCTGCGCGTCGCCCCGAAGGCGGAGGAAGCCCCCGGCGGGGCCGTTACCGTCCCGGTCAAGGTCGTCCAGAACATCTATCTGGGCTCCGGCCACAAATACGAGCTGCAGCTGGCCGACGGTTCGACCGGCATTGTCCGCACCCCGCTGTCCGAAAGCAACGGCCTGCGGCCCGGAGACGATGCCGTTGTCTACTGGTCCGCCGGGGACGGCGTGCTGCTCGAAGACTCCGACCTCGTCTCCACGACCTAGGAACCCACCATGAGCAAAGAACTGATCAACGAGACGGCCTCGACGGTAAACGGCAACGTCTCCTTCTGGTTTGCCGAAGGCGGGCTCCCCGCGCCCCGGCCGGCTCTGGCCGCGGACACGACGGCGGATGTCGCCATCGTCGGCGCCGGCTACACCGGGCTGTGGACGGCGTACTACCTCAAGAAAGCCCGGCCGGAACTGGACGTCGTCGTGCTCGAGAGCCGCTTTGCCGGCTTCGGCGCCTCGGGCCGCAACGGCGGCTGGTTGACCAACAGCATCACCGGCGGCCGCGGCCAGTACGTCAAAGCACACGGCCGTGAACGGGTGGGCCGGTTCCAGACGCTGCTGAACGAGACGGTGGATGAGGTCATCGCCGTCGCCAGTGCGGAGGGCATCGACGCCGGTGTCCGCAAGGGTGGTGAACTGAACGTGGCCCGCAACCCGGCCCAGCTGGCCCGGCTCAAGGCCTTGGCCGCAGCCGAAGCCCAGTGGCCCGAGGCCGGGGTCCGCCTGCTGAGCGCGTCGGAAAGCAACGAGCGGGTCCGGATTGCCAACACGCTCGGCGCCGTTCACCAGCCGCACTGTGCCCGGATCCATCCGTCCAAGCTGGTACGCGGCCTGGCCGAGAAGGTGGAAGCACTCGGGGTGCGCATCTACGAGGACACCACCGTGACCGAGATCAGCCCCCGGCTGGCGCGGACAGAGAAGGGTGACGTCCAGGCCGAGTACATTCTGCGGGCGACGGAGGGCTTCACCGCCAACCTGAAGGGGACGCACCGCGAATGGCTGCCGATGAATTCGTCCATGATCGCCACCGAGCCCTTGGGCGACGACGTCTGGGCGGCGATCGGGTGGAATGAGTTCGACACCGTCGGCGACATGGCGCATGCCTACATGTACGCCCAGCGGACGGCCGATAACCGGATTGCGCTCGGCGGACGCGGTGTCCCCTACCGGTTCGGCTCCAAGACCGACACGGACGGGGCCACCCAGCCCGAAACCATCCAGAACCTGACGGCGATTCTGCATGACATGTTCCCGGCGACCCGCGGTGCCCGCATCGACCATGCCTGGGCCGGGGTGCTGGGCGTCCCGCGGGACTGGAAGGCCACCGTCGGACTGGACCGGGAGACCGGCATCGGCTGGGCCGGCGGGTATGTCGGCACCGGCGTGACCGCGACGAACCTGGCCGGCAGGACCCTGCGGGACCTGGTTTTGGACACAGAGAGCGAACTGACCACCATGCCGTGGGTGAACCGCCGGGTGCGCAAGTGGGAAGTGGAACCGCTGCGCTGGATTGCCGTCCAGGCCCTGTACGCGGCCTACTACGCCGCCGACAGGTCGGAAAACTCCGGCCGCACGTCCACATCCCCGATCGCCAGGGCCGCAGACCTCATCTCCGGCCGCGCCTGAAGAACTGCCGCCTGGTCGAGCAGCACAAGCACGGTCCTGCTCGGCCAGCGCGGATCACCCCCTGGAAAGGAACAATCATGTCCATTGACACCATTCACCTCCCGGCGGCCCCGCACGCCCTGCTTGGAGCGCCCGAACCTAAACCAACGGCGGTCACCGCGGGCCAGCACGAGGCATCCCGGGAGGTCTGGAGCGCGGACAGCCTGAACGTGGGCATCTGGGAGTGCTCCCCCGGTTTGTTCACCGCAGTGCGGGACGGCTACCACGAGGTTTGCCAGATCCTGGCCGGGAGTGTCACCATCACCGCAGAGGGGCAGAAACCCGTTGAAGCTCGCGCCGGAGACACCGTTGTCATGCCTGCCGGGTGGAAGGGCACATGGGAAGTGCACGACACCGTCCGCAAAACCTACATCACCCTGGACGGCGTCGGCGGCCGGTAGCCAGTCAGCCGCCCAGGCCGTCCTTGGGCAGGGTGAGGTCGTCGTTTTTGGTCAATTCCTCGACGTTGACGTCCTTGAACGTGATCACGCGGACGGACTTCACGAACCGGGCGGAGCGGTAGACGTCCCAAACCCACGCGTCCTGCAGGGTCAGGTCGAAGTAGACCTCGCCGTCGGCCGACCGGGCCTGGAGGTCGACGTGGTTGGCCAGGTAGAAGCGGCGTTCGGTCTCCACCACGTAGCTGAACAGGCCGGCGACGTCACGGTACTCCCGGTAGAGCTGCAGCTCCATGTCGGTTTCATAGTTCTCAAGGTCTTCGGCGCTCATGTATCCATCCTGCCCCAGATTGGCCGGCGGCGTTTACGTCGCGATCTCGACGGCGGGCATCAGCGCCTGCTCCGGGGTCAGCCGCCAGCTTCTGCGGTGCAGGTCCGACGGCCCGGCTCCCTGCAGGGCGGCGCGGTGGGCAGCTGTCGCGTAGCCCTTGTTGATCTCCCACGCGTAGGCCGGGTAGTCGGCGGCGTAGCTGGTCATCATCGAGTCGCGCTCCACCTTCGCGAGCACGCTGGCGGCGGCCACGCTCAGGCACTGCAGGTCCGCTTTGATCCTCGTCAGGACCGGCGCGTCACACCCCGGGTGGGAGACGTCGTCGAACAACGAAGGCTCCCCGGCGGACAACCAGTCGTGGTTGCCGTCCAGAATGACGATGTCCGGACGGGCGGTGGCCAGCACCTGGCCCCAGGCACGCGAACCGGCAAGCCGCAGTGCAGCCATCAGGCCCACCGCGTCGATTTCGGCCGCGCTAGCATGGCCGACGCCGTACGCCAGGGCCCACTTCTGGATCTTGGGCACCAGGGCCACCCGGTCGGCCGGGCTGAGCAGCTTGCTGTCGCGGACGCCACGGATCTGTCTGGCCGAGGTCACGTCGATGACCACCATCCCTACACTGACCGGTCCGGCCAGCGCACCGCGGCCCACCTCGTCCGCTCCGGCCACCAGCCGGTGACCGGCGTCGGCGAAGGAACGTTCGAAACGAAGCGTGGGATTCTTGCTGGTCACTGGGACTCGTTCTGCCGCGCCATGGCGGGAGGTTCGGTGCCGATTGCTGCGGAAGGATCAGGGACGCCGTCGAACACCTGCGGATAGTTGCCCAGGAAGCCCAGCCGGTCCAGCGGCCAGGCGATGACACTGGCCTTGCCCTCGACAGCCTCAAGATCCACGAAGCCCTTGGAGGGTTCGTCCTGGTGCTCGCGCGAGTCCGCGGAATGGTTCCGGTTATCGCCCATGACCCAGATTTTACCCTCGGGGACGGTCACGTCGAAGGGAATCCGGGTGTTGTCCGAGCCCGGCGCCAGGTAGGGATCCTCGTCCAGCGGCTCGCCGTTGACCGAGATGCGGCCGTCGGCGTCGCAGCAGACCACATGGTCACCGCCCAGGCCGATTACCCGCTTGACCAGGTGCTGCTGGGAGGCATCAGGCATCAGCCCGACAAAGGTGAGGACTTGCTGGAACCAGTTGCCGGCGTCGTGCACTCCGTTCGGGGGCAGCCAACCCAGGTCGTCCCGGAAAACCACCACGTCGCCGCGGCTGAGTTCAAACGGCTGCGGCACCAAAAGGTTCACGAAGATCCGGTCATCCACCTCCAGGGTGTCCTCCATCGAGGTGGACGGAATGAAGAAGGCGCGGAAGAGGAAAGTCTTGATCAGGAAGGAGAGGATGACGGCGACCGCGACGATCGTGGCGATCTCCTTCAGCCATGACAGCAGGGAGTTCCGCCCGGCGTTCCTGCGCTCGCGCTTCCGCGGCCCGGAGGCATCCGGCTGGTACCCGCCAGTGTCCTTCGGGTCCTGGTCCATACTCACTATCCTCGATTCTCTGCGGGCTGGGAGCCCAACTGTAGCCGGTCCAGCCCTGCCGCACGGTCGAGCGGCCAGATGATGCTTAACGGGCGGCCGATGACGCGCTCCACGGGAACCATGCCCCCGCCGGGTGCACCGAGCAGGGCGCGCGAATCGGCCGACGCGGAACGGTGGTCCCCCATCAACCACAATCTATCTTCGGGCACTTGGACGGAGAACTTCATCCCGCTGGGCGCGTCGCCGGGGAAGAGGTAGTCCTCCCGGACCGGGGTGCCGTTGACCAGCAGACGTCCGTCGGGACCGCAGCACTCGACGGAGTCCCCCGGCAGGCCGATCACGCGTTTGACGTAGATCGTGTCGCTGCCGGCAACGCCCAGCCACTGGCCGGCCTGCTGCAGGGCGTCGACGAAGGGGGAATTGCCGCTGTTGAAGGGCGCGAACGAGCCCCGCCCGTCGAAAACCACCAGGTCACCGCGGTGGATTTCGCCAAAGTGGTAATCGGTACGCGACACCAGCACCCGGTCGCCGGTTTCCAGCAGAGGTTCCATGGATCCGGAGGGGATGTAGTAGACGTCCACCAGCGTGGCCCGCACGACGGCGCTGAGCACTACCGCGCAGACCACGATGGCCAACACAAAACGCCAGCCCGGAATTCCGGACCGGCGTCTTGGCGGTTCCCCGGAGGCTTCCGTGGAACCAGAGATTTGCTGCACTGCCTAGATCAAGAAGCTGCTCGAGAGCAGCTTTACTTAGCGGTGCCGAAGTCGCGCTTCTCCTTGATGCGGGCGGCCTTGCCGTGGCGCTTGCGCATGTAGTACAGCTTGGCACGGCGAACGTCGCCCTTGGTCACGACCTCAATGTGGTCGATGATCGGGGAATGTACCGGGAAGGTACGCTCCACGCCCACGCCGAAGGACACCTTGCGGACGGTGAAGGTCTCGCGGACACCATGGCCCTGGCGGCCCATCACGTAGCCCTGGAAAACCTGGATACGGGCGGTCTTGCCTTCGATGATGTTCACGTGCACCTTGACGGAATCGCCGGCGCGGAACTCGGGAACGTCGCTGCGCAGCGATGCTGCGTCAACAGAGTCGAGGATATGCATTTCTCACTCCTGGTGAACGCCACAGGTCATTCACTTTGGTCACGGCGCGACGGCCAGGCAGATGCCTTGAACGGTCGCAGCCGAAATTCAGGAACCGGCCCCTCCGGGAATCGGTGGCCGGGAATCCTGCTGTTGGCGACGCTCCCCCTGTGGCAGGAACGCGCCCAGCGGACACAATCCTCCATTTTGCCATATCGCACGGCCGAACCTCTAATCTCCCCCGGGATTTTGTCACGGCCCTGGGTCAGGGGCGGGTGCGGAGGCCGGCACAGGGCCGGATGCCGGGGCGAGGGCTTGCAAGGACCAGGGGCGGGTGCAAAAGCCAGACGCGAGCGGCAGACGTTTACGGTGCAGCCGCCAGGACCTGCGTGGGCGTGACCGTGTAGCCAAGCTCGTTCAGGGTGGCACGATCCGCCTTGTCCAGCGTTTCCGGGTTTAGGGCCAGGATCAGGTCCGGGCGTCGCGCAGCCGTGCGGCGCAGCTGCTCGTCGCGGCGGTGCCGGATGATCTTGGCGTGGTTTCCGCTAAGCAAAACATCCGGAATGCCGCGGCCGCGCCACTCGGACGGTTTGGTGTAGACCGGATACTCGAGCAGGCCGTCGGAGTGCGATTCCTCCACCAACGACTCGGGGTTGCCGACGACGCCGGGCACCAGCCGGCCCACCGCCTCGACCATCGCCAGCACGGCCACCTCTCCCCCGTTGAGCACATAGTCGCCGAGGCTGACCGGCCGCACGCGGAAATGCTCATCAGCCCAGTCGAGAACGCGCTCGTCGATGCCTTCGTAGCGCCCGCACGCGAAGACCAGGTGGTCTTCGGCGGCTAGTTCGTAGGCGAGGGCCTGGTTGAAGACCTCACCGGCCGGGGACGGGACAATCAGGACGGGCCGCGCCGCAGCAGGTTCGGGGACCGCCCCCACCCCTGGATTCTGGGCCGACGGCGCCTCGGGCTCTGGCGCCGTCTCCACCGCAGGCTCAGGAACAGCAGCCACCGCGGGATCCGACGGGGCGGACCGGTGTTCGGCGGTGCCCGCGTTCACCACGGCTTCGAGGGCCTGTGCCCACGGCTCGGGCTTCATGACCATGCCGGCGCCGCCGCCGTAGGGGGTATCGTCGACGGTGCGGTGCCGGTCTGTGGTGAAGTCCCGCAGGTCGTGCACTTCCAGCTGCAGCAACCCATCCTGGCGGGCCTTGCCGATCAGCGACAGATCCAGCGCGGCCAGGTACTCCGGAAAGATGCTGACGACGTCGATGCGCACCTAGCGCTCCTCCTCGCCGTCGTCGGGGGTTTCCTGCACGTCCGGCGAGTTCAGCTCAAACAGGCCCGCGGGCGGCGTGAGCCGGATGAAACCGGCCTCCACGTCCACTTCCGGCACGATCTCTTCGACGAACGGCACCAGGACTTCCCCGCCGTTCAGGTCCTCCACCAGCAACAGGTCCTGGGCAGGCATGGTGTTCAGTCCCGAGACCTTGCCGACCGCTTCGTCCCCGACTCGCACCTCGAGGCCGACGAGCTCGTGTTCGTACCAGGCGTCGTCGTCGTCCTCGACGTCGTCGGTGTCGATGAAGAGCTTGGCGCCGCGGAGCTCTTCGGCACCGTTGCGGTCGGCGACTTCGTGGAAGCCCAGCAGCAGGATGTCCTTGTTCCAGCGGGCACTGCGCACGGTCAGCGGCCCCAAGCGCGCCGGCTCCACGGCCAGCTCGACGTCGGGCACGAACCGATCTGCCGGAGCATCGGTCAGCACCTGTACGGTGACTTCGCCTCGAATGCCGTGTGGCTTGCCGATCCGGGCAACTTGCAGCTGCATGCAGACTCCTCTGGAATGAAAAACGTCCGGCCCCTGGACCATTATCTGGTACAGGGGCCGGAGGTTATGGAAATGGGTGCCCGGCTAGATGCCGGGCAGGCGCCGATCCGGATCAGCGGCGGCGGTCGGTATCGACCACGTCCACGCGGACCTGTTCATCGGCCAAGGCGTTCACCACGGTGCGCAGTGCGCGGGCGGTGCGGCCCTGGCGGCCGATGACGCGGCCCAGATCCTCCGGATGAACACGCACCTCGATGATGTCACCGCGGCGGTTGCTCTTCTGCGTGACCGTGACGTCGTCAGGACTGTCAACGATCCCGCGGACCAGATGATCGAGCGCTTCAGCCAGCATTACTCAGCCTTTTCGGCTTCGTCTGCGGCTGCTTCGGGTGCCTCCGAGGCTTCTTCCTTCTTGGCCTTCGGGGTGATGGCCTCGGGGATGATCACGGAATCCTTTTCGGGAGCCACGAAGGCTTCCTTGGCAGCCTTGGTCTTGAGAGTGCCTTCCTGGCCCTCAATACCCTTGTGCTTCTGCCAGTCGCCCGTGATCTTGAGCAGAACTTCGGCCTGCTCGGTCGGCTGGGCGCCGACACCGAGCCAGTACTGGGCACGCTCGGAGTTGATCTCGATGAACGAGGGCTCTTCGGTCGGGTGGTACTGCCCGATCTCTTCGATGGCACGGCCGTCACGCTTGGCGCGCGAATCCATGACAACGACGCGGTAGTGGGCAGAGAACTTCTTACCGAAGCGCTTAAGGCGAATCTTTACGGCCACTGTTGTGGTCACTCCTGGTTCTG
>NZ_JBNHHB010000091.1:0-19746 GCF_059091905.1 Arthrobacter sp. Dra40 | reverse complement strand
ATGCCGCGGCTGGCCCGTACCGCGGAAGAGGCGCCGTCCGCCCCCACACAGTAGCGGGCACTGACCGCCGTCGCGCCTTCGGGGCCGGTTAACTGCGCCCGGACGGCATGGTCCGGATACTGGGCGCCGTCCACCAGGTCCAGCGCAGCCAACCGGCGCTCCCAGAGCACCTCACCGCCGAGGGAGTGCAGGTTCTTCAGCAGCAACTCCTCGTTCTTGCTCTGCTCGTAGAACATGAGGCCCGGGAAGGGTGTCATGCCACGGCCCATGCGCCCCAGCGGGATCCGGCCGCGTGCCTTGGGGCCGAATCCGACGACGGCGGCTTCGGCCAGGACGCCTTCGGCCGCGACGGTGCCGGCGAGGCCCAGCTGGTCGTAGATTTCCATGCTGCGCGCCTGCACGCCCAGGGCCCGCGATTCGCGGGTGGGGCCGCTTTTGCCGTCCGCGATGATGTGCCTGATGCCCAGCTTGGCCAGCCAGTTGGCGAGCATCAGGCCGGTGGGGCCGGCTCCCACAATCAGCACATCGGTTTGGAGTTCGGCTGCCATGGCGGTACCTCCTGTTCCGAGCCTACCGCCGGCGCCGACGCAGTGGCAGGGGGGAGCCCACAGGGGATGTGGCGGCCGGGAAGGACGGCTGCCGCCGGTAGAATTGGCCGGTACCCCCGCACCTTTGATCGGAGCCCCACTGTGTCCACCACCGCCCTTCGACCGGAGCTGGCTCCCGAGGAGCGGCAGTCCGTGCTGCGCACCCTTAAGTCGCCGCGGCTGCTGAAGACCGAGGTACTGGGCGGACTGGTGGTCGCACTGGCGCTGATTCCGGAAGCCATCGCCTTCTCCATCATCGCCGGCGTTGACCCGCGTGTGGGGCTGTTTGCCTCGTTCACCATGGCCGTGTCGATTGCGTTCCTGGGCGGGCGCCCCGCGATGATCTCCGCGGCCACCGGCGCCGTGGCGCTGGTGATTGCCCCGTTGGTCGCTAGCCACGGCCTGGACTACCTGGTGGCCGCCGTGATACTGGCGGGCGTGCTCCAAGTGCTCTTGGCGCTGCTGGGCGTGGCCAAGCTGATGCGGTTTATCCCCCGGCAGGTGATGGTGGGTTTCGTTAACGCCCTGGCCATCCTCATTTTCATGTCGCAAGTGCCGGAGTTGCTGGGCGTCCCGTGGCTGGTGTACCCACTGACCGCACTCGGGCTGGTCATTGTCTTTGGCCTGCCCCGTCTGACCAGTGCGGTTCCCGCGCCGCTGGTGGCGATCGTGGTGCTGACGCTGATCACGGTGTTGGCGGCCGTGGCGGTGCCGACGGTGGGGGACAAGGGGGAGTTGCCGGACAGCCTGCCGGGTCTGTTCTTCCCGAACGTCCCGCTGAACCTGGAAACCCTGCAGGTCGTCTTTCCGTTTGCCTTGGCCATGGCCTTCGTGGGGCTTCTCGAATCGTTGATGACGGCCAAGCTGGTCGATGACATCACCGACACCCGGTCTTCGAAGACCCGCGAATCCTGGGGCCAGGGCGCCGCAAACATCATCACTGGGTTCTTCGGCGGCATGGGCGGTTGCGCGATGATCGGCCAGACCATGATCAACGTGCGGGCGTCCGGCAGCCGGACCCGTATTTCCACTTTCCTGGCCGGACTGTTCCTGCTGGTCCTGGTGGTCGGCTTGGGCGACATTGTGGCGCTGATCCCGATGGGGGCACTGGTCGCGGTGATGATCTTCGTGTCCTGGGCGACGTTCGACTGGCACAGCATCAAGCCTTCGACCCTGAAGATGATGCCGAAGAGCGAGACCGCCGTCATGCTGGTGACCGTCGCTGCCACGGTCGCCACGAACAACCTGGCCATCGGCGTCGGTCTCGGCGTGCTGACAGCCATGGTGCTGTTCGCCCACCGGGTGTCGCATCTGGTGACGGTGGAGCGGACCGTGCTGGAACTGAACGGGGAGGAAACGGCCACATACGTGGTCGACGGCGAGTTGTTCTTCGCGTCCTCGAACGACCTCTACACCCAGTTCCAGTACGCCCACGATCCGGACAAGGTGGTCATCGATATGCACGCCTCGCACTTGTGGGATGCCTCAACGGTGGCAGCGCTGGACGCGATTACCGAAAAGTACCGCCACCACGGCAAAGACGTGCAGATCATCGGGCTGAACTCGGCCAGCGTCGCCATGCGCGAGCGGATGGCTGGCAAGCTCAACGGCTGACCCGGCACAGCGGCACTTGCCCTCCCACGGGCATTAACCCGGGTTTGGCGGCAACGGCGTATTCTGGGGACACTCAGGTCCGGATCCGCCGGACCGTCCGGCCGATGGGAGGCCCGCATGAGCGACATTTTGACCCAGGATGATGTGGCGCACTTCGCCGCCCTGCTGGATGCGCGGGAAGCCTTGGATCGCGCGCAGGTGGAACGCCTGACCGTTGACATCGCCGAAGTTACCGCTGCCACCCGGGACGTCCCCGCCGACGACGAACACGACCCCGAGGGTTCAACGGCCACGCTGGAACGGGCACGCGAAGTGGCACTGCTGGCCAGCACCGAGAAAGCACTGGGCGATATTGCCGCCGCCCGAGCCCGGCTCGCGGCAGGCACTTACGGCAGGTGCACTTCTTGCGGCAACCCGATTCCCCGCGAGCGCCTGGAGATCCGGCCGGAAGCGCAATTTTGCGTGGCGTGTGCCGCCAAGCAGCGCCGTCACTGATCTGGTCAGTGGTGAGGGATTGCGGCCGGGTGCATCACCGTCACTGACGGGACAGCGGGGAGGGATTGCGGCCTGTCCAGCACCGGCTGACGTCACAGTGCAGGATGGCCGCCGGTTAGGATCGTGGCATGCCCGCCGCCGAATCGACGTCCCATAACCGGATGCTGGAACGCATAGCTTCGATCCTGGACGCTGTCGACGCCTCGTCCGTCTCGGCCAGTGAGCTGGCGCGCCGGACAGGACTCTCCGTCTCCACGGCCCACCGGCTGGCCGTCTCCATGGTCGAATTCGGTTTCCTGCGGCGCACCGAGAGTGGAGACTTCAGGCTCGGCCACCGCTTTGTCCGCACAGCCGTGGAAAGCGCTGCCCTGCCGGTGCTCACCGAACTCAGGGACGCCACGGGGGAGACGGCGCAGTTGTGGATCAGGCGCGGGGAGCAGCGGATCTGCCAGCTTTCGGTGGACAGCCAGCATGAACTGAAAGCCACACTGCCGGTCGGTACGCGGCTGGACCTCCCGGCCGGCTCCAGCGGGAGGTTGTTGTCCAACGATCCCGACGCGCTTGACGCGGTAGCCGCCCACGGGTGGGTGGACTCGGTTGGACGGCGCACGCCCGGGCTTGGATCCGTCAGCGCTCCAGTCGTCCTGCGGCGCCAAACGATCGCCAGTATCTGCCTGGCCATGCCGCTGACCCGCGTTTCGGCTTCCCCGGGCGAGGACTTCGGGCATCAGGTTGTCAAAGCAGCCGCGCGGATTTCGGCCGAACTGGATGCCGCGAATCCGTAAGTGCCGCTGGGCTGCCCCACGCCGCGCTCTGTCCCCGTGCCCCGTGCGCAATGTCCGGCCAGGGCGGGGCGCAGAAACATGGAGCGCAGGAGTTGCTGTGTTGTGCATCACTTGCTACTCTCTTCCCGCCAATTGATAGGCGTTTCCCATGCAGTGGGAAGCAGGCGTAGAAAGTGGGCCATTCGTGACAGAGAACCTGCACATCGGCGGCGAAACACTGCCGCTGGAGGGCATCCGTGTACTCGAGCTGGGAAACTTTATCGCAGCTCCGTTCGCCGCGCGGCTGTTCGGTGATTTCGGCGCAGAGGTGATCAAGATCGAGCGTCCCAACGGCGGAGACGAGCTGCGCGATTGGCGCAAGACCCGCGGAACGACGTCCATGCTGTTCCGCACCCTGGGGCGGAACAAGAAGTCGGTGACCATCGACCTGCGCTCCGAAGCCGGCCAGGCTGCCGTGAAAAAAATCGCGGCGCAGTGTGACGTGGTGATCGAGAACTTCCGGCCCGGCACGCTGGAGCGCTGGGGGCTGGGACCGGACGTGCTGACTGAGCTGAACCCCGACGTCGTCGTGGTGCGGATTTCGGGCTACGGGCAAACGGGACCCTACAAGGACCGGGCAGGCTTTGGCAGCTCGGCCGAATCATTCGCCGGCCTGCGCTACATCACCGGTGAGCCGGACCGGCCGGCGGGCCGTGCCGCGGCCAGCATGGGTGATACTGTCGCCGGGCTCTACGGGGTGATCGGTGCGCTGATGCTGATGCTGCAAAAGGCCAAGGGGATCAGGCACACGGGCCCGCAGACCGTCGATGTTGCACTCTACGAAGGGGTGTTTAGTCTGCTGGAGTCGCTGGTGCCCGACTACGACGCGTACGGGATGGTACGCCAGCGCACGGGCGGACGCCTGCCAGGGGTGGTGCCCACCGGCTCCTATCTCTGCGGGGACGGGCTGGAGGTGGTGATCGGCGGCAACTCCAACTCAGTGTTCGTGCGCCTCATGAAAGCCATTGGCCGCGAAGACCTGGCTGCCGACGCCTCGCTGCTGACCACCGAGGCCCGCGGCGCCCGCGAGGAAGAACTCAACGGCGCCATCGCCGACTGGACCGGAGCCCGTCCGCTGGCCGAGGTGTTGGATCTGCTCGACGAGGCAGGCGTTCCCGCCGGGCCGGTGTATGACGCCCCCAGCATTGCCGAGGACCGCCACTACCTGGCCCGCGGCATGATCCAGACCCACGAAGTGGTGATCGAGGACAGACCCGAAAAGGTGCGTTTCCCCGGCGTCGTGCCCAAGATCCCCGGACACGACGGTCGGGTCAAATGGGTTGGGCCGGAGCTGGGCGAACACACGGAAGAAGTGCTGCGCGACCTGGCCGGACTGGATCCGCAGCAGATCGCCGACTTCACCGGTCCGGAGGTGACGGCATGAGGGTACGCATCACCGACGTGTTCCTGCGCGACGGGCTGCAGGATGAGGATGTCATCGTCGCCACCGCCGACAAGCTGGCCGTCGCCGAGGCATTAGTGGCCGCCGGCGTTGACCGGATTGAGGCCGGCTCGTTCGTGAATCCAAAAAAGGTCCCCCAAATGGCCGACGCGGCCGAGGTCTTCGCCGGACTTCCTGCCACGGCCACGGTGGATTACACCGCGCTGGCCCTGAACGGCAGGGGCATTGACCGGGCCGTGGCCGCGGGCGTGACGAATGTCCAGGTGGTGACCTCGGCAAGCCAGGCGCACAGCAGCGCCAACGCCGGGCAAAGCATCGAGTCGGCGATGGCCAGCCTGGGCGAGGAAATCGCACGGCATCCGGACGTTAACTTCTTCGCCGGAATCTCCACTGCCTTCACCTGCCCGTTCGAGGGGAACATTGACCCCGCGCACCTGCTGCGGGTGGTCCGGGCCTTCAAATCGATGGGAGTGGCGACTATCGGCCTGGCCGACACGCTGGGCACTACGCCGACGGACCGGCTGATGGCAAGCCTGGACCACGTCCGCGCGCACGAGCCCGAACTCACCTACTACCTGCACCTGCACAATGCGCACGGCCAGGCCCTCGCCACCGCGACGGCCGCAGTCGACGTCGGAATCACGAATTTTGACAGCGCACTGGGCGGCTACGGCGGATGCCCGTTTGCCCCCGGCGCCCACGGCAACATCGATACCCAGGAACTGGTCCGCCATCTGCATGCGGCCGGCCACGACACCGGGATCGATGAGGCGAGGCTGGCCGACGCCGTCGCTCTTGCCCGCGAGGTGGTCAACCGGTCGCCGGCACTGGACGCTGCACCAGTGCGCTAGCCGCGCGGCCACGCCGGGGAAACCCGGAGCAGCACGCACCGCAAGCGGATTGCCCCTTTTCCGGCCACGTGCCGGGAAACCATCCGCTCACACCATCAGTAGGCCCTGCTGCGGCGGAGCCATGCCAATTACGGGAGACAACGATGTCAGTAACACCCCGCACCATTGAAGAAAGCGCTGCAGAGCACCCTGGGAAATCCCCGAACACACCCGCCCAGGCGGCTGCGGAAGAATCTGCCGACCGGCGGATGCGCATCGCGGAGCTGCCGGTACTGTACTACGCGGCAGTCTTCGCTGTCCTGCTGACGGCAGCGCTGACCGGAAACCTGCCGGACTCCATGATCACCGGCTTCGCCGTCACGGTAGTGCTCGGCGGTCTGCTGATCTGGATCGGCAACTTGTTCCCGGTGATCCGCGACTTCGGTCTACCGACGGTTCTGTGCACGTTCGTCCCGGCCACCCTGATCTTCGCCGGCGTCATGCCCGAGAACGTGATGACCGTGGTGCAGAACTTTGTTGGCGGCTACGGCTTTCTGGACTTCTTCGTGGTGGCCATCATTGCAGGCAGCATCCTCGGCATGCCGCGGGCTTTGCTGTTGAAGGCGGGACCGAGGTTCGCCGTCCCGCTGGTCGGATGCCTGGTCGCCACGTTCCTCCTGGTCGGTCTGCTTGGCCTGATCACGGGCTTCGGCTTCATCGAGGGCATCCTGATGATCGCCGCGCCGATCATGGCTGGCGGGCTGGGTGTGGGGGCCCTGCCGATGTCGGAAATGTACGCGGCCAGCACGGGAGGCGAAGCCGGGGACTTCATGGGCGACTTGATGTCCGCCGTGGTGATGGCCAACGTCGTCTGCATCCTGATCGCCGGACTGTACAACGGCATGGGCAAGCGCGGCGTCCAGCTGTTCGTCGGCTTCAACGGCCACGGGCAGCTGCTGCGGATCAAGGGACGCAACGAAGAATTGACCGTTCCGCCCAAGAAGGACTTCGCGGCCTTCGTCTGCCTCGGCCAGGGCTTGGCCATCGCCGGCACGCTGTTCGTGCTGGGCAACATGCTCGCAGCCTTCATGCCCGCCCTGCACCCCTATGCCTGGACGATCCTGGCCGCTGCGGCCATCAAGCTCTTCGGGCTGCTGCCCAAGGAGCTTGAGGAAGCCGGTGCACAGTGGGGCGACATGCTGAACGCCCTGTTCGTCCCGGCTCTGCTGGTCGGCGTCAGCATCACCTACATCGACATTGCCGAGGTGCTGGAATCCCTGGCCAACCCGATGTTCATCATCCTGACCGTTTGCACGGTCATCATCGCAGGCTTGACCTCCGGGGTTCTGGGATGGCTGGTGAAGTTCAACTTCGTCGAGGCCTCCATCACCCCGGGCCTGGTCATGGCAGATACCGGCGGCAGCGGCGACGTCTCGGTGCTCAGCGCTGCCAACAGGATGCACCTGATGCCGTTCGCCGCACTGACCAACCGTCTGGGCGGGGCGCTGGTGTTGTTCCTGACCTCGCTGCTGGTTCCGCTGCTCGGAGCGGCGGGCTAACCCGCACGGCTGGTGCGGCGGCACAACCACGGCCTGCCCCTCAGCACAGTGACGCCGGTGCCCCGCCTCCCACGGGCGGGGCACCGCGCCGTGCGGCTCCAAAGCCGGCGCATGCGCTGCCGATCCCGGGCCAAACCCCATGTCTGCTTCTGTGCTATTTTGACTGCTAATGTTCGAGAAGTTCCGGGGTTCGGGCGCCACCCGCTCTCCGTGACCGAAGAGTGGAGGCGCCCGTGTTGGCACCGGAACGTCGGCGCTACCTGCTGCAGGAGTTGAGCGTCCGCGAAGCGGTCCGCATCTCCGAGGTGGCGCTCGCGCTGAAGGTCTCAGAGATGACCGTGCGACGCGACATCGAGGCCCTCGACGCCGAAGGAGCGCTGCGCAAGGTGCACGGCGGAGCGAGCCGGCTGCGCGGCACTCAGGAGGCTGAACCCGGGTTCAGCGTGAATCTGGGCCGGCAGCGGCAGGCGAAACTGGCCATCGGCCGGGCGGCGCGTGAACTGCTGCGGCCCGGCGCCACCATCGCACTGTCGGCCGGGACCACCACCTATTGCCTGGCCGGCCTGCTGGCCGGGATCGAAGGGCTGACCGTGGTGACCAATTCCCTCACCGGGGCGGACGTGGCCAGGCGCTCCACCGGGGGCGAGGCCACGGTGATTCTCACCGGCGGTGAGCGCACCCCGTCCGAGGCGCTGGTGGGACCGGTTGCCACGGCAGCGATCCGGTCGCTGCACGTGGACATCTGCTTCCTAGGCGTGCACGGCATTCATCCCGACGGCGGGCTGAGCACGCCCAACCTGGCGGAGGCGGACACGAACGCCGCGCTCGCAGAGTCCGCGGACCGCCTGGTGGTCCTGGCCGACCACACCAAGTTCGGCATCCGCGCCCTTGCGCCGATTGTCCCGCTGTCCGCAGTGGACACGCTGATCACCGACGACGGCGTTTCGGCCGAGGTCCGCTCGGACTATGAAGAACTCGGCGTCAAGCTGCTGCTGGCTCGCGGAACGGGGGAGCAGGCGTGACGGCGCACGACGCGCTCGGGGCGGGCACCGCCGTCGTTGTTCCGGAGGGACAACCCGTCACCGCGGTGACCTGCACGCAGTTGGCGGACGGCCGGGAACTGCTGTATTTCGACGACGGTGCGCAGCCGGTTCCGCGGGCGTCGACTGACACGCGGGACCTGCCGGAGAGGCCGCCGGCCGGTGAGCTGCGCTACGACGTACTGACGGGGGAGTGGGTGGCGCTGGCCGCGCACCGCCAGACCCGCACCTATCTGCCGCCGGCGGCCGCCTGCCCGCTGTGCCCCAGCACACCGGACTACACGTCCGAAATCCCGGCCGAGGACTACGACGTGGCCGTATTCGAAAACCGGTTCCCCTCGCTGGGACCGGACCTGCTGGCCGCCCCCGAGCACCCGGAGTGGGGCGCGGCCTACCCGGCCGGGGGACGCTGCGAGGTGGTGTCCTTCACCTCGTCGCACACCGGTTCGTTCGCCGCGCTGGACAGCCGCCGTGTGCGCACCGTGATCGACGCCTGGGCGCACCGGACCGCGGCGCTGAGCGCGATGAACGGGATCGCGCAGGTCTTCTGCTTCGAGAACCGCGGCGCGCAGATCGGTGTGACGCTGCACCATCCGCACGGCCAGATCTACGCCTACTCCTACTTGCCGCCGCGCGGTGCCGTCATGGCCGCCGCCGCCCGGCAGCACTTCGAGGCTTCCGGACGTCGGCAGACCCTGACCGGATCGGTGCTGGCCAATGAACGCTCCGACGGCTCGCGGATGGTGCTGGAGGGCGAGCACTTCAGCGCATACGTACCCTTTGCCGCGCGGTGGCCGCTGGAGGTCCACCTGGTGCCGCACCGGCAGGTGCCGGACCTGGCCGGGCTCACCGGAGCGGAGCGGGACGAACTCGCCGAGCTGTACCCGCAGCTGCTGGGCCGGTTCGATGCGCTCTACGACAGCCCCACCCCGTACATCGCCGCCTGGCACCAGGCGCCCGTGGCGCCGAAGTTCCGGGAATCCGGCTACCTGCACCTGCAGCTGACCTCGCCGCGCCGGGCCGCCGACAAACTGAAGTACCTGGCCGGGTCCGAGGCCGCGATGGGGGCGTTCATCAACGACACGCTGCCGGAGCAGGTGGCCGCCGCGCTGCGGGAAACCGGCTCCGGATCCCGCGAGGGAGCGCAATGAGCGCCGAAACCCTGGCCGCCCGCACGGCCGATTCCTTTGCCGACCGGTTCGGCCGCGCTCCCGCCGGCGTGTGGGCGGGCCCCGGCCGGGTCAACCTGATCGGCGAACACACCGACTACAACGGCGGCTTTGTGCTGCCCTTCGCGATCGACAGAATCACGACGGCGGCGCTCGCCGTGCGCGGGGACCGCACCGTTCGGGTGGCTTCGGCGATGCCCGGAGCGGGGGCAGTGGAAGTCGAGATGGATCGCCTGCGCCCGGGCAGCGTTTCCGGCTGGGCCGCCTATCCGCTGGGCGTGGCCTGGGCCTTAAAGCAGGAGGGCGTGCGGCTGCCCGGATTCGACCTGTTGGTGGACTCCAACGTCCCGGTGGGCGCCGGGCTGTCCTCGTCGGCTGCCCTTGAATGCGCGGTCGCCGTGGGACTGGCCGAGCTGGCCGGTAGGGAACCAGGCAGCGGAGAGAGCGCCCGGAACGGAATAAGTCGGGCTCGGCTGGCTGCTGCCGGACGGCGGGCGGAGAATGAGATGGTCGGCGCCCCTACAGGGATTATGGACCAGTACGCCTCCTTGTTCGGCGCTGCCGGGGCTGCCGTTTTCCTGGACTGCCGCAGCGAAGAACCGGAACTGGTGCCGCTGGAGCTCGGCGCCGCCGGCCTGGCGTGCCTGGTGATGGACACCAAGGTGTCGCACGCCCATGCCACCGGCGGGTACGCCAGCCGGCGGGACTCCTGCCTGCGGGCCGCTGAAGCACTGGGGCAGCCGCTGCTCCGGGACGTCCCGGCCGACCGGCTGCCCGAAGCCCGGAAATTGCTCGACGACGAAACGTTCCGCCGCGCCCGCCACATCGTCACCGAAAACGACCGCGTGCTCGAGACCGTCCAGGCACTGCGCTCCGACGGGCCGGCGGCTATTGGCCGGATGCTGGACGCCAGCCACGCCTCCATGCGTGACGACTTCGAGATCTCCAGCCCGGAACTGGATCTGGCCGTGGACACCGCACGGGCCAACGGCGCCTTGGGCGCCCGCATGACCGGCGGCGGTTTCGGCGGTTCAGCCATCGCGCTGGTTCCGGTGGGCGAAGCGGCCCGGGTGCAGGAGGCTGTACTGCGCGCGTTCGCCGTGCAGGGCTTCCGGCAGCCAGAGCTGTTCACCGTGCTGCCGGCGGACGGAGCGCGCCGGCTGCTGTAGGTCGGCGCTATCCGGCCAGCGAGCCGGCCAGCGAGACCGCGAGCGTGGCGGCGATCATGGACGGGCCAAAAGGGATGTCCGAGTCCCGCTTCAACACGCGGGCCAGCATGAGCAGGACGATGGCCGCGGCGTTGAGCAGGAACGCCCCCAGCAGGACGGCCACCCACGCTGCTACACCGTCATAGCCTGCATACAGCCCCATGACGGCAGCAAGCTTCACGTCTCCCATGCCGATGCCGCCAGGCTTCGCCAGGGCCGCCAGCAGATAGGCGGCAAACATCGCCAGCGAGCCGAGCAGCCCGGCCAAAACCTGCCGCCACGCGGAGTCGGTGAAGGCCGGCAGGAGCAGCAGCGCCAATGCCAGCCCCAGGAAGGGGAGGACCACGCGATTCGGCAGCAGCTTGTGCCGCAGGTCAACGGCGGCCAGTAGCACGCCGAGGACAACCAGAAGTCCGAAGGCGGGCAGCTCAGCGACTTCCCGGGCCGGGGCCAGGAGGCCGCAGAGGATGCCGGTGCCAGCCGCCATCGGCCCGCGCCACGCGGCAGGAAGGGATGTGCGGTCCTCCCGGTTCGCCAGCGCGAAAACGCACCAGCCGGCAAGGCCTCCGACGGCAGCGAGCACCAGTGCCAGCGGCATGGTCACCGGTCCCGCCTACGGTTCACAGCACTTTTTCCTACACGTTCCCCGGCTCTGCTGATTGTTGGTCACCCTTTCATCACATCGCTGCTCGACATAGGGTCGAAGAAGAACGAATCGATTAACCTCTAGGAGTATCAGAGATCCGGACTTCTGCAGAGGCCGGGCGGCCTTCGGGCATCGCCCCGCTGCGGACCGTGCAGGGAGGAGATGCAGTATGAGCGACCCGGGTGCGGCCGTAGTGATAGAAGACGACGTGGACATCCGCAATCTTGTGAGCGCCGTCCTCCTGCAATCTGGATTCGACGTGCAGGCGGCCGGGAGCGGGCGGGAGGGTATCCAGGCCGTGCGGCAACGGATCACCACCGTTGTCACCCTGGACATTTCGCTGCCGGACATCGACGGCTTCGAAGTGCTCCGGCGAATCCGCCAATTCAGCAACTGCTACATCGTGATGCTCACCAGCAGGGACGAGGAACTCGATACGCTCACGGCGTTGCAGCTTGGGGCGGATGACTATATGACCAAACCGTTCCGTCCCCGGGAGTTGCGCGCCAGGATCCAGGCGATGATGCGCCGGCCCCGCAGTCCGCATCCGCTGGAAACCACTGGCGCAAACGCACCGCCCCTACCAGCGGTCCCGCCCGCCCGCAGCAGGATCCTCGAACACAATGGGCTCGTTCTTGATGCGGACCGGCGCACGGTGTCGCGTGAGGGTGAGGAACTGCGGCTGACCAGGAGCGAGTTCAACGTGCTTCAGGAGATGCTGCGCAGTTCGGAGGCGGTGCGTTCCAAGGCCGAACTGGTCAAGGTAGTGCGCGGGGACTATTACGCCGAGGATGCCTACATCAGCGAAGCGGATGAGCGGGCGATCGAAGTCCACGTGGGCAATTTGCGGCGCAAGCTGAAGGAAGACCCGCACCGCCCGCGCTGGCTTGTTACGGTGCGGGGAATTGGTTATCGGCTGGCACCGGAGCGCCCGGTGTAGCGGGTGCTCCTCCGTCGTCGTGCATTCCACGCATTTCGCTGACCGTAGCCGTACCGCACCGATGGATGAGAGGCAGCACGGCGGACGCCTCCGCGAAATCCGCAGCCCGAACGTGGGCTTCCACCGTGCCGGACAGCCAGGCCAGTTGACTGGCTCCCACCATCATCGAAGCGGTCTTCAGGCTGAGGACCGCGTCCAGGGAGTCGGTCCGGTCCTGGCTTTCCAGTGCGGTCTCCAAGCAGGCGAACCGTCCCGGCCATGCTTCGGAAAAGTCCTGAACCAATCCGCGGGCGATGCCGTGGTCGGCCAGTCCGTCGCCAAGGTCTTCTACTACCGCGGGGTCTACCAGCGGCAGGACCTGATGCTGGTCCGCGGCCATCATGGCACGCGCCGCGGGGGACGGGTGCCGGCCCGGGACAGACGGGCCAGTGCACAGCGGGTGGGTGGGGTGGGCATGGTTCGAGACTACTTTCCGATGGCTGGTGGGTCTGCCGGATTTCCGGATTCTTTGGCTAATGTTGCGGGATTGCTGTGGTTGCCGAAGCGCCCGCCGGTCCTCCGTCAGCCGCCCAAGGTGGCGATGATGTTCAGTGCGGCCGGGCCGAGCAGCGCGATAAAGAGCACCGGCAGAATGCAGAACATCAGCGGGAAGACCACCTTGACCGGGATCTGCATGGCCTTTTCCTCCGCGCGCTGGCGACGCTTGACGCGCATCTCGGCCGCCTGCGTACGGAGCACGCCGGAGACGGACACGCCATAGGCGTCCGCCTGGATGACGGCGCGGACGAACTGCTGCAGGTCCTTCGACGTGGTCCTGCCGGCCAGGGAGTCGTAGGCCTCGCGGCGCGAGCGGCCCACCTGCATGTCCTGCAGGACGCGGATCAGTTCGGCGGCCAGCGGGCCTGAACCGTTCGCTCCTACCCGGGCGACCGCTGAGTCGAAACCCAGGCCGGCCTCCACGGCGATGGTCATCTGGTCCAGCGTGTCCGGCAGTTCCTCGCTGATGGTTGCCTGGCGTTTTTGGCCCGCGCTGAGCAGCAGAAGGTCAGGGAGGCAGTAGGCGACGACGGCGATGACGGTGGCCAGCAGGACGGTGAAGCCGGTGGGGGCAGCGGCCAGGTACAGGAACCCAAGCACAATGCCTGCGACGGCAAGGACGATCTTGGCCACCATGAGCCGCTTCAGCGGCCAGGCCTCGGGACGTCCGGCCAGCGCCAGCTGGCGTTCCAACCGCTGGGCAAAGGATGAGGGCGTGAACCGGCTGGCGAGCGCCTCGAACCGGTGCCGTCGTTTGCGTTTGACGGCGCGCGGCCCAGCCAAGCCACGGGACAGATTGGCCCGGATGGCCTCATGCTGGGGATGCTTGCCGCCCACCAGGGACCAGGCAAACAGCGGGAGCGACAGCGCCAAGGCCGTGGCAGCCACCATGATAGTCAGCGGCATCGGCTTACTCCTTTACTGAGCGTGCGGAACTAGAACTTGAAGCTGACGACTTTGCGCATCCACAGCCCGCCCGCGATGAGCAGGGCTCCCGCCGTCGCCAGCAGGGAGAAACCGAGCGGGCTCTGGGTGAAGCTGTCCAGATAACCGGGGCTGGACACGAACAGGAACCCGCTCAAACCAAAGGGCAGGACCATCAGGACCAAGGCGGAGATCCGCCCTTCGGCGCTGAGTGCCTTAACCTGTCCACGGATTTGTGAGCGCTCCCTGATCGTTTGACCCACTTGGTCCAACACCTCGGCCAGGTTCCCACCGACCTCGCGGTGGATGTCTATGGCCTGGGCTACCCAGTGAAAGTCTTCGCTGCCCATCCTGTCGGCGGTATCGTGAAGCGATTCGCCCAGGTCACGGCCCAGCCGCGTTTCGTTGACCACCCGCCGGAGCTCTTCGGACGTCGGTGCCGCCGACTCGGTGGAGACCGCGTCGACCGCGCGCAGCAGGCTGTGGCCGGCACGCAGGCCGCTGGCCAGCAACTGGAGCGAGTCGTCGAGCTGCTCGGCGAAGGCTGTCCGGCGCCGGCCGGCGCGGAAGGCCAGAACCGCTTTGGCGACGGCCGGGGCTGCAACAGCCAGGAGCAGGGCGGCGAGCGGTCCGGCGAGCATGAGTCCGAGGGCCGCGCCGACCGCTGCCCCGGACAAAACCAAAACCACCAATTCCGCGGGGCTGAGCTTCAACCCGGCTGCTTCGAGGGCGCTGGCCATCGCCGGGGCTTCCCGGCGGCGGGCCAGGAGCCGTTCGATCGCAGCCGTGGAGCGGGCGGCAACATCACTGAGCCGGGAGCCGTGTTCCGCGGTGCCGCGGCGGGACGCCGGAAGCCGCAGGGATCGTGTACCGAATGCGGCTGCTACCAGCAGGGCCAACGAGGCGTAGCAGAACAGCATTCCGGCAACCAGAACCGCCGGGGTCATCGTGCGGCCGCCGAGGTTCGCAACGGGCCGGCGGCCGGCTCGAAGATGCCAGCCGGCAGGTCGATGCCCAATTCCCGGAACCTGTCGGTAAACCGGGGACGGACCCCGGTGGGAACAGGTTTGCCCAGGAACCTGCCGCTGGCATCCACTCCGGCGCTGTAGTCGAAGACGAAAGCGTCCTGCAGCGTGACAATCTCGCCTTCCATGCCCTGTACCTCGGTCACATGCGTGACCCGCCGCGTACCGTCGCGCAACCGGGTCAACTGAACAATGACGTCCACCGCGGAGGCGATCTGTTCCCGGATTGCCCGCAGGGGCAGATCCATCCCGGCCATCAGCACCAGGGTTTCCAGGCGCGCGATGGCGTCCCTCGGGGAGTTCGAATGCACCGTGGACAGCGAGCCGTCGTGGCCGGTGTTCATGGCTTGGAGCATGTCCAGTGTTTCTCCGCCGCGGACCTCGCCCACCACGATCCGGTCCGGGCGCATGCGCAGAGAGTTGCGGACGAGGTCGCGGATGGTGATCGCGCCCTTGCCCTCGATGTTGGTCGGGCGGCTTTCCAGCCGGACCACGTGGTCCTGCTGCAGCTGCAGTTCCACGGCGTCTTCGATGGTGACAATGCGCTCGCCGGCCGGAATGAATGAGGAGAGCACGTTGAGCAGGGTCGTCTTTCCGGTGCCGGTGCCGCCGGAGACGATGATGTTCAGCCGTGACCGGACGCAGGCGTCCAACAATGCGGCCATCTCCGGTGAGAAGGTGCCGAAACCGATGAGATCCTGGACCTGGAACGGGTCGGCGGCGAACTTTCGGATGGTCAGCGAGGAACCGTTGACTGCCAGCGGCGGGATGACCGCATTCACGCGGGAGCCGTCCGCCAAGCGGGCATCAACCAGCGGCGAGGATTCGTCGATCCGGCGGCCGACCCGGGACACGATGCGTTCAATGACGCGGCGCAGCTGTTCCTCGGACAGGAACCGGGCCGAACTGCGTGACAGCTTGCCCTTGTGCTCCACATAGATCATGTCGGGTCCGTTCACCATGATTTCGGAAACGTCCGGATCCTCCAGCAGCGGCTGCAACGGACCGTAGCCGAGCACGTCGTCGCTGACTTCACGGATCAGGCGCTGGCGCTCCTGGTGGCTGAGCGGGTTCTCTTCTTCCTCCACCACCTTGGCAAGTTCCTGCTGCACCACGAGATGCAGTTTGTCTTCATCCAGGGAGGAATCCAGCAGCCGGGATCCCATGCGTTCGAAGAGGACCGTGCTGGCACGTTCCTTCATCTTGGACAGGGCATCCTGAGCCGGGGGCTGGGCAACCGGGGGAGCGGTGCGGCCGGAAGCAGCCGGCTGGGCAGCGGCCACGGAGGAAGTCGTCGCCGCCGGAGCAGCCGGAGCTGCGGACCCGGAAGCAACCGGTGCCGGCGCGGCGGCCACGGTGGCGGCCGGCGCGGCCACCTGATGACGGGCGGGGGGAGCTGTTGGGGCGGTGCCGTGCACTGCCTGAAGCCGTTGGGCAAGGTTCATGGCTATCCTCTTCGGTGACGACCGCGGCGCGTGAGCAGGCCGGCCGGGGCGGGGGCAAAGCGGTCCACCACCTTGTGCAAGGCGCGGGCCGCAGGATCGCGCGGAGCGCTTTCGAGCACCGGCACTCCTTGGTTGGTGGATATCCGGACCGCGCGTGTGTCCGGAATGACGTCGTCGACCTTGCAGCCGAGGGCTGTCTCCGCATCGCGGCGGGTGAGCCCGTCGCGCGGATCCGCCCCGTTTAACACGATGTGGCGGGTGAGCGGTTCCATGCCAAGCTCGCGCAGGATTTCCAGCTCCTTTCGGAGTCCACGGATGCTGGGAACGTCCATGCCGCCCACGAAGACATAGTCCGTGGCACGATCCAGCGCGGCCAGCGTGTGCTCGGACAGCCCCGGGGAGGTGTCGATGATGATGTGCGCGTACTGCGCGGCCAGCTGGTCCAGCAGCAGCGATACCTGCTCGCCGGTGACTTGATCGGCATCCGCCGGCGACGGCGGGGCGCACAGCGCATACAGTCCGCTGGGGTGCCGGGCCAGGAAGGACTTGAGCACAATGCTGTCCTTCTGCGCGTTCGGCTGCACGGCGTCGACCAGGGAATGCTCCGGCTCCAGGCAGAGCGCGCTGGCCACGTCGCCGAACTGCAGGTCGAGGTCGACGATGACGGTCTGCTGCTCCGAGGCGGCAGCAAGCCCGACGGCGAGGTTGGTCGCCACCGTGGTCTTTCCGGCGCCGCCCTTGGGTGAGACGACGGCGACGACGCGCCCGTTCGCGGTCTGGCCTTCTGCCGAAGGCATGCTGTGGCGCCGGCGGGTGGCGCTGCGTACCGCACGATGCAGCAGTGCAGCGATATCGCGGACATCGGCTCCGGGAGCCACGACGTCGCGGATACCGGCACGCATGGCAGCCAGCACGACGTCGGTGCTCGGCCCCGCGACCAGCAGCACAGAAACCTCAGGCCGCTGCGATTCAAACCCGGCCGCCAGGTTCAGCGCCTGACCGGTGGCCAGCCCGGGTCCTAGCACCACGGCATCCAGGAGCTGCGGGTTGGACAGCACGGCGAAGACATCGTTCGGTTCGGTGGGGAGTCCCGCCCCGTTCCACAGCTGGGTCTGGCCGGCCAGGGAACCTACCGCGGCGGCAGCGAAGCGTTGTTCGAAGTCCTCGTCTGTGCCCACCAGTACGTAGCGGCTCATTGGTATACCTCGTCCCTGTCCACCAGGCGCGTTCCCTTTTCGCTGGCGTCGGCCGGCTCTTTCGAGAGCCAGGTGCGGGCGAACTCCTGGGCGTACACGATCTTTTCGGCGTCCGGAGCCATCACCGCCAGGGTGACCAGCACGTTGTTGGCGGGCACCGTGGCATCGCCGGACTCGGCGGCAACCGCCACTCCCTGCACCCGGGTGACCAGGACCTTGTGCAGGGTCAGGTGCGTGACGCCTTTGGTGCCGCCGGGGCCGTCTTCCATCGAGACGAAGACGCCCACGGCGTCACCCGCCTCCACCTGGCCGCCGACAACGCGTGCCGGCTCCAAGGAGATGGAGACCTCCTGCATGCCCTCGGGCACGGCGACCGTTCCGGGTTCTTCCAGCTCCGCGGGCAGGGCAAAGCGGGCGGCCAGCAACTGTTCTCCAGCGACGAGGTCGACGGCGGCCACCCGGCCGGACAGCTCCTGGAGATCCTTCACGGCATCGGCGGGGACAACCTTGGCCGGAACGAGCTCGGCCGTAACGTACGCGCTGAGCTCTTCGGCGGGAGTGCCGGCCGGCACGTCCTCGGCGACCATCAGGACCTCCACCGATTCGGTGCCGGCCAAGGCTCGCTGATCCGCGCTGGTGATGTAGGCGAGAACCATCATGGTTCCGACGACGGCCATCAGCAGGGCCGCTAAGGCCCCTATGATTCTCTTTTTCACCGACGGTGCTCCTAATGGACAAGGGTGACGAGGGAGGCGCCGAAGGTGTTGTTGGCGCCGCCGAAGATGAAGTCTTGTTCGCCGGCGTCGAGCGTTACGAACGTTTCGAACTCGCCGATGAGCGCCCGGCAGTTGCCGGTGCACCGCACGGAGGCCGGGCTGAGGTTGTTGTGGGACGTGCTGCTGAAGTTCCAGCCGGTGACCTTGAAGGCCGCAAATCCGATGACGTGGTACCAGGCACTCGTTCCCTGGCCGCCGACCTTGTCATACAGCGGCAGCAGGACGGTGGTGCCGGCAATCTGCTGCAGCATGTTGGTCTGCTTGCAGGAGGACGGCACATCGTTGCCCGTATCGCTGGCGACTTCAGGGTCGACGGGGAAGCCGGGAAGGCCGGTCGCGCCGATGTTGATTCTGGCCTGGCAGGGGCGGGCCGGATCTTGCTTCAGCCAGCCGAAGCCGCCAGGAACGGTGTAGGCGGCTCCGGTGTTGCCCGGAACCGTTGAGCTGGAGCATCCACTAGTGGTGAGGCCGTTCGGGTTGAAGTCCACCCGCTGCAGGCCTCCATCGAGCATGCCGGCGAACTGGCAGTAGGAGATGGCAATGGGGAGGACTGCTTTGCCTGCTACCGGGGCACCCCAGCGGGCCCGGGACTCGGTGGTGATGGAGGCGGAGCCGTCCAGGCCGAGGATGGGAGCGAAGTGTTGGGCCAGGAAGTGTCCGTCGGAAGACCGCGTGGTGGTGGTGACGGTGGCGGTGGCAGCCGCGCGGTCCAAGTTGACGCTGGCATTGGCCAAGCCGTCGTTCGCGTTCTGGCTGGCGAGCGACGTGGCGAGGGCCGTGAAGTCCGCGTCGCAGCGGCCTGCCGCGCAGTTTTGCGCGACGGCCAGCGCACCGGCGTCGGCGCCGTTCTTCAGCTGGGCGCGCTCGAAGTACAGCGCCCCGATGTCCACGACGACGGCGGCCATGCCGAGCAGGACCACCATGAAAAGGGCGGTGGTGACGGCGGTGGCGCCGCGTTCGTCGCTCAGACGCTGCACTGCATGACTCCTTTGCCGGTCAAGGTGATGCTGGCCCCGAAGAGGCCCGACAGAAATTGCATGGGGTAGGCCACGGTGACGGTGGCGACTGACCCCGGCGCGCAGACGCCGGTGTTGCCGGGGCTGACCGCGACACTGATCTGGTCGGCCCTGATGGCCGGCGCCAGCGCAGGGGCCGAGGCGATCACTGCCGCCCGGGATTCCGCTGCGCTGGACGCCGTGCTGTTGATGGTCATCACGCGCGCCCCGTCCCGTGCCGCTGCGGTGAGCTGCATCTGGGCGTTGTAGACGCGTCCGAACTCAATGATCCCCAGCAGCAGCAACAACAGAACCGGCAAGACCAGGGCGAACTCGACGGCTGCCGCTCCGCGTTCCGATGTCATGCGCTTCATGTGTTGCTCTTTCACAGTTCGGTGGCCGGGACGGTGGCGACCAGTGCCGCCGTCCCAGCCACCAAGGAGGGGAACTCGCTGAACAGGATTGGCTAGGCGCCGGCCTTTCCTGTGATTTTCAGCTTGTCCCCGAGGCCGTTAAAGAACGTGTCAAGCTGCC